>NZ_KI912675.1:0-380 GCF_000519345.1 Deinococcus pimensis DSM 21231 | reverse complement strand
ATCGTGCTGATCGCCGTCACCTCACCCGACTTGTCCACCGGTGAGGGTGCCGGGCCAAGGTCGCGATCCTGCCGGACGCCCTCGAAGCGCAGCTGCGCCGTGCCGTCCGCGCCGGTCCTGTCGTGCATGACTTCCTCCCCGGCGAGCGCCGCGAGGATGTTGGTGTGCTTCTGCGCGTAGGACCCGTCGCCGTCCGCCGCGAAGACACGCCAGCGCACGTCGGCGCCTTCCACCACACCCGCGTTGGGCGTGCTGAAGTCCACCCCGACGTGGTTGAACGCCAGTCGGAAGCAGTTGAGGTACTGCAGGCCCGCGTTCAGGTCGTAGTGCACCTTCACGGTGGCGGTATGCACGCCGTCGCCGTTGCTGACGGTGCTCTT
>NZ_KI912674.1:155413-160127 GCF_000519345.1 Deinococcus pimensis DSM 21231 | reverse complement strand
GCAGCACGCCCGCCGCGCGCAGGACCTGCCGCGCCCGCTCGGACAGCCGGGCGAAACGGCCCGCGATGACCTCCACGACGCCGCCGGGCCGCGAGTTGGTGTCGAGGGTGAGGTCGCGGCGCTCCAGCAGCTGACGCAGGGTTTCGAGCACGTACTGCGCGTTGCCGCCCGTGAGGAGGTGCAGGTCCCGCGCGAGCGTGGACGGCACCTCGGCGACGGTCCCGCCGAGCGCGTCGTGGACGAGCGTGTCCACGGCCGTCTCGTCGAGGCCCTGCAGGTCGATGACGGTCGCCCGGCCCGCCCGCACGAGGGCCTCCTGACGCGCCGTGGCGCGCGCTGGCAGCGTGCCGCGGCGGTACACGATGACGTGTCGCGGCACGTCCCGCCGAGCGGGAATGGCGTCCCCCTGCGCGAGGAAGAACGCGCCGAGGTCGATGGAGGCGTCGTCGTAGTTCTGCACGTCGTCCGTGATGACGCCCACGACGCCCGCGCCGGTGAGCTTGACCACCTCGTAGTGCGCGAGGAAGTACGCGAGGCGCTCCTCGGGCGTGTCCACGGGGCCCGGCACCGCCCCGTCCTCGCGGTACTCCGGCAGGATGCGCGCGAGCTGCCCGCGGACCCACTCGGGCAGGGCCGGGTGGCCCGCGTGCGCGAGGCGCGCCCGGACGTTGTGGGCGGCCGCGCCGAAGGGCACGTCACGCGATCCGGGGTAGCCGGGCAGGTACAGGACGGGGCCCTTCGAGGCGACGAAGTCCCGGACGAAGCGGGTCTTGCCGACGCCCGGGTCGCCCGTGACGTAGATGGTGTGGCCCGCCTGCCAGGCCGCCTCCATGCGTGCGAGCGGCTCGTCACGTCCGACGAGGACGGGCGGACGCAGCACCGTGAGGGGAAGCGGCGCGGCGCCCGGCGCGGTCGGAACGACCCCACGGTCCGCGCTGCGGGCGAGTTGGACGGTGTCGGGCGCGGGCTCCACGCCGAGCTCCACGGAAAGGACGTGCTTGCAGTGATGGTAGGCGCGCAGCGCGGCGGGACGATCTCCGAGCGCGAGGTGCAGGCGCATCACGTGACGGTGCGCCTCCTCGGAGAGGCGGTCGTGCGTCACGACCTGCTGCGCGGCGGCGAGGGCGCGCGTCAGGTCGCCGCGCCGCTCGGCCAGGTCACGCGCCGCGCGCAGCGACTCGACCTGCCGCTCGGCGATCTGCTCGCGCCACGCGAGCGTCCAGTCGGCGAGGTCGGGCAGGTCGTCGAACTCCTCGCCCTGCACGAAGGTGCCGAGCGGCACGTCGCCGGCGCCCTCGCCGCCCGGCGCGTCGAGCAGCGGTCGAACGTCCACGGCGAGTCCCTCCACGAGGGCGAGGGTGCCCGCGCCGATCACGAGGGGCGTCCCGGTCAGTGCCGCCTGCCGACGCAGGAGGTGCACGAGGTTGTTGCGGGCCGCCTGGGGCGGCGTGTCGGGCCACAGCAGCCCGGCGAGACGCGCGCGCTCGGTCGGGCCGGACAGCGCGAGGTACGCGAGAAGCCCGAGGGACTTGCGGTCGAGCCGCACGTCACGGCCGTCCGGTCCGGTCAGCGCGGGCGGGCCGAGAAGTCGAAGCTGCCAGGTTGCCATGCTCTCCTCCACCCTAGCGCACCGGGCGTCACGCGTGATGGAGGCCCGGCGCGGACGTAGAGTGGGCCATGTCCTCGACACCCTTGCCGCGCGCCGAGCCGGAAGCGTTCGGGCTGCCCTCGCGCGCCGTCCTGGCCTTCCTCGACCACGCCGCCCTGGCGGGCATGGACCTGCACTCGCTCATGCTGCTGCGCGGCGGTCACGTGCTCGCCGAGGGCTGGTGGGCGCCCTTCGCCCCTCACCGCCCCCACCGCCTCCACTCGCTCAGCAAGAGCCTCACGTCCACGGCGGTGGGTCTGCTCGTCACGGACGGACGGCTGTCCGTCGACGACCTCGTCGTGACGCATTTCGGGAACGACCTTCCCCCCGTGGTCCCCGAGCGGCTCGCGCGGATGCGGGTGCGGGACCTGCTGACGATGCGGTCCGGGCACGAGGAGGACGTCACGGGCGCGCTGTTCGCCGCGCCGGACGGGAACTGGGCGCGGGCGTTCCTCGCCGAGCCCGTACCGCGCGAGCCCGGCACGCACTTCGTGTACGACAGTGCCAGCACCTTCATGCTCTCCGCGCTGGTGCAGCGCCTGACGGGCAGGCGCGTCCTCGACCTGCTCGACGAACGCGTGCTGGGGCCGATCGGCGCGTCGGGCCTGTCGTGGCGGGTGAACCCGCGCGGGGTGGACGTGGGCGGCTGGGGAGCGAGCCTCCCGACGGAGGGCGTGGCGCGCTTCGGGCAGTTGCTGCTGCGCGGCGGACGCTGGGGAGAGCGGGAGGTCGTCCCGGAGGCGTGGGTGTCCGAGGCGACGAGGGCGCACGAACCGCCCGGCACCGACGTGGACAACGACTGGGCGCAGGGCTACGGCTACCAGTTCTGGCGCTGCCGTCACGGCGCCTTCCGGGGTGACGGCGCCTTCGGGCAGTTCTGCGTGGTGATGCCCGAGCAGGACGCGGTGCTCGCCCTGACGGCGCGCGTGACGGACATGCAGGCGGTCCTCGACCTCGTGTGGTCCGACCTGCTCGCCGCGATGCGGCCGGTCGGGCTGACCCGCGACGAGTCCGCGTCGGCGGAGTTGCGCGCCCGGCTCGCGGCGCTGGAGTGGCGTCCGCTCGGGCAGGACGCGGCGAGTCCGGGCCCGTGGGAGGCGACGTTCGTGATGGAACCGAACGACGCGGGCGTCCTGGAGGTGCGCTTCCGGGTGGGACGTGCCGGGTGCGAGGTCACGCTGCTGGACGCGCGTGGCGAGCACCCGCTGCACGCCGGACTGCTCGACTGGCGTGAGGGGAGGACGGACGTCCTGCCCGAGGGGCCCGACGTGGTGCTCGCGCGGGCGCACGAGGAACCCGGCGGGGCCTTGCGGGTGACGGCGCTCCTCGTGGAGGAAGGCTTCGACGTCACGTTCGTGACGGACGCGGCGCGCGGGAAGGTGGAGGTGCGCGTGCCCGCCTCCATCGGACGTGCGGAGGCGACGTGGCGCGGAGCTCTTTTGGAGCGCGACACACGGGCGAACGGTGAAGCCCGGCCTTCACGACGGGCTCCGGGAGGTGGCTAGAGTCCGGTTCAGGAGGTGGACGTGTGGACGACGTGGTGACCTGCGCGAACTGCGCGGCGAGGAACCGCCTGCGGGCCGCGCCGGGCGGTCAGGTGCCCGTGTGCGGGCGCTGCGGCGAGGCCCTGCCCTGGCTGGTGAGCGCGACGGACGAGACGTTCCGCGCCGAGGTGGACGCGGGCGTGCCCGTCCTGGTGGACTTCTGGGCCCAGTGGTGCGGACCGTGCCGGATGGTGGCGCCCGTGCTCGAAGCCCTCTCGCGTGATCGGCGGGGCGGGATCAAGGTGGTGAAGCTCGACGTGGACAGCAATCCGGCCGTGTCCGGACGCTTTCAGGTCCGCTCCATTCCGACGCTGATGCTGTTCCGGGGAGGCGAGCCCGTGGAGACCTGGGTGGGCGCGCTGCCCCGCCGGGAGCTCGACGCCCGGCTGGAGCCGTACCTCGGCGGGTCCGCTTCCGGGGGCTGAAGGCTCCTCAGCGCTCGCGGGCGTGCTCCACGGCGTTGCCGATCAGGAGCGTGACGTGGTGGTCCGCGAGGCGGTAGTACACGGTGCGGCCCGCCTTGCGGGACGTGACGAGTCGGTGGGCGCGCAGGAGGCGCAGCTGATGGCTCGTCGCGGACTCGCTGGTGCCGACCACGACGGCGAGATCGTGGACGCAGAGTTCCTCGGCGGCGAGGGCGGAGAGCATCCTGAGGCGGGTGGGGTCCGCGACGACCTTGAGCAGGGCCGCCGCGTCGTCCACGCAGCGGTCCTCGGGCACGGCGAGGCGGGCGCGCGCGACCGCGTCGGGGTGGGTGCAGGTGTCGTCGCAGGTGTCGAGCGGCGTGACGTCGTGGGTCATCGGTCGTGTCCGGTGTCCGGTCGGAAGCGCAGGAGGCGCAGGGCGTTGGCGGTGACGAGGGCGGTGGCGCCCGTGTCGCTGAGGATGGCGGGCCACAGACCGGTGATGCCCAGCAGGGTGGTGACGAGGAACACCAGCTTGAGTCCGACGGCGAACGCGACGTTCTGACGGATGTTGCCGAGGGTGGCGCGCGAGAGCCTCACGAGGTCCGCGACGCCCTCGACGCGGTGGTGCAGCAGCGCGGCGTCGGCGGTTTCCAGGGCGACGTCGGTTCCGCCGCCCATGGCGACGCCCACGTCGGCGCGGGCGAGGGCGGGCGCGTCGTTGATGCCGTCGCCGACCATGACCACCCGTCCGTGCGTGGCGAGCTTCTCGACGAGCGCGAGCTTGTCCTGCGGGAGCAGTCCGGCGTGGACGTCCATGCCGAGGTCCGCGGCGACGGCGCGCGCGGCCCGTTCGTTGTCGCCGGTGAGCATCACGGGGCGCACGCCGAGGGCGCGCAGTCGTGTCACGGCGGCCCGGGCGTCCACACGAGGTTCGTCGCGCAGGGCGATGAGGCCGAGGGCGCGCGTCTCGTCGGCGAGGACGACGACGGTCCGGCCCTCGGCCTCCAGCGCGGCGATCCTCCCCTCGGCGTCGGAGGTGAGCCCGACGGTCTCACGGACGTGGCGGGGCGAGCCGACCGTGAGGGTGCGCCCGTCCACGTCGGCGGTGGCGGCGC
>NZ_KI912674.1:154516-155313 GCF_000519345.1 Deinococcus pimensis DSM 21231 | reverse complement strand
TCCGCGCCCTCCCCGAGCGCCCGCGCGGACTCCAGCACGAGCAGCGGATTGCCGCCCGTGAGCCGCGCGAGGTCACGCGCGGCGCCCTCACCGCCCGGCACCCCGAGCTGGTCCACGAGCCGCGCGACGTCGTGCTCGCCGAGCGGGTCGAGCTCCACGATCACCACCAGGCCCGCCGTGGACAGGACGTGCAGCATGCCCTGCTGGAACGGCGTGAGCTCACCCCGCCGGAAGATGTGGATGGTGCGGTACGGGGCGTCGGGACGGCCCCAGCCGAGCTGCTGGAAGATGTACCCGCCCGCCTCGATGCTGGCCTCGTCCATGAACTGGACGTCGTCGAAGACGAGGCAGCGCACGCCGAGCTCCACCGCCTGACCGAGCAGCCGCGCCTTCGCGTCCCAGAAGCGCAGCTTGCGCTCGTCGGAATCGATGGGGCCGGGCGTCCCGCCGAGCGAGGGCACGATCCGCGAGAGCTCGTCCCGGACCCAGGGCTCCACCACGAGGTCGGGCAGGGCGGCGAGCACCTGACGGTACGTGCGGGCGTGCGTGGCGTACGGGACGCCCGCGTCGCCCGGACGGCCCTCGAAGCGCAGGCCGCCGCCGTGCGCTTCCAGGAACTCCTCCGCGAGGCGGGTCTTGCCGACGCCGGGATCCCCCGTGAGGACGACGCCCTGCCCGGCGGCCCAGGCGGCCTCCATGCGTGCCCAGGCGTCCTCGCGTCCGACGAGCGCGGTGGGCCGCGCGGCGACATGACCCGAGGACGCCGGACGCGCCGCCGGGGCCGGGCGGCCCTCCAG
>NZ_KI912674.1:117420-154416 GCF_000519345.1 Deinococcus pimensis DSM 21231 | reverse complement strand
CCGCCAGTGCCCGCGCGCGCCGCGCGGTGAGGAGGGACCCGGGGGCGCGCTCGACGATGGCGCGCGCGAGAGGGTGCGTGGAGGTCGCCTCGACGCTCGCGGCGAGACGCAGCACGTCGTCCTGCGTGCCGACGAGCGGGACGACGTGCGTGACGCGCGGGCGTCCCTCGGTGAGGGTGCCGGTCTTGTCGAACGCGACGGTGCGCGCCCCGCCGATGGCTTCGAGGGCGGCGCCGCCCTTGACGAGCAGTCCGTGGCGCGCTCCGGCGCTCAGGGCGCTCGTGACGGCGGCGGGCACGCTCAGCACGAGCGCGCACGGGCAGCCGATGAGCAGCAGCGCGACTCCCCGGTAGAGCGCGTCGGGAAGGTACGTCCCGGCGAGCAGCATCGGCACGAGGGCCGCGAGGGCCGCGACGAGCACCACGGCGGGCGTGTAGACGCGGCTGAAGCGGTCGATGAAGCGCGCGACGGGCGCTCGGGCGGTCTCGGCGTCCTCGACGAGGCGGATGATGCGGGCGATGGTGTTGTCGTGCGCCTCCCGTTCGATCCGGACGACGAGGACGCCGTCCGTGGCGATGCTGCCCGCGTACACGGTGTCGCCCGCGCCGCGGTGGACGGGGACGCTCTCGCCCGTGACGGGGGAATCGTCGAGGTGCGCCTCGCCGTCCGTGATGGTGCCGTCCGAGGGGACGCGGTCCCCCACGCGGACCTGGACGAGATCACCGGCGCGCAGGGCGCCCACGGGCACGTCGACGACGTGCCCGCCGCGCAGGAGCCGGGCCGTGGACGGCGCGAGCGCGGCGAGCGCCCGGATGCCTGCGCGCGCGCGGCCCGCGGCGACACCTTCGAGGAGTTCGCCCACCGCGAAGAGGAAGACGACGACGGCGGCCTCCGCGGCCTCCCCGATGAAGAGAGCGCCGATCGCGGCGAGCGTGACGAGGGTGTCGATGCTCAGCGGCGTGCCCGCGCGGGCAGCGGCGGCCGCGCGCCGGGCGACGGGCCAGGTGCCGATGAGGGTGGCGGCGGCGTACCCGAGACCGGCGAGGCGAGGCTCGACGAGGCCGAAGAGGAACGCGAGCGCGAGGAGCGCGCCCGTGCCGACGACGAGGCGGCCCTGCCGGGTGCCGTGCCAGGGCCGCGTCTCGTGTTCGTGGGTGGGCGCCTCGCGGGTCCGGATGGGCCGGGCGGCGTGGCCGAGCTCGCGCAGGGTGCGTTCGACGGCCTCCCTCGGCGTGCGCGCCTCGTCGAGGGTGAGCCGCAGCGTTCGGGTGGTGAGGTTGGCGCGCGCGTGCGCGGCTCCGGGCGTCCGTTCGAGCGCCCCTTCGATCTTGCGGACGCACGACGGGCAGTCCATGCCCTCCACGAGATATTCGAGCGTGACGGGTTCCGGCGCGGCGGCGGTGCGGCTCATGACCCCATGATATATGAACACCTTCTCAGATGTAAGGACATCTGACTCGGAGTCCGGGCGTAGCCTGACGAGGTGAAGACCGACCCCCGACTCCTCCTGCCCCTCCTCCTGCTCTTCTCCTGCACCCCGAAAAGCGCGGAGACCGAGCGCCCGTCGGCCGACGTCACGTCAGGCGCCGTGCACGTGACGAAGGCCGAGTTGAGAGAGACCCTGCCCACGGTCGAGGACGGCGTGCTCTACCTCACCGTCAGCAACACGGGGCCCACCCCGGTGAAGCTCCTCGGCGTCAGGACCAGCGCCGCCAGGGACGTCATGCCGATGCGGGACCACTCCGGAGCGAGGCACGATCCCATCGACCTCACCATCGCACCGAAGTCGAGCCTCGTCTTCAAGCCCGGTGGAGACCACCTCATGCTGATGAACGTCACCCGGCCGCTCAGGAAGGGCGAGAAGGTCCCCGTCACCCTGTCCCTGCAGCCGGGCGGGGACATCACGCTCGACGTTCCCGTCAACCCGTACTGAAGTCGGCCTCCCCACCCGTCACGTCTGATCGGCCCGGCCACCCCGTGAAGCGGTAGCATCCCCCCATGGATTCCCCGCCCGCCCGGACCGGAACGGGCCAGGTCGACGACCCGGCGCTCGAGGACGCCGCCCGGCTCGTCACCCGTGACCTGCCGCACGTGACGAGCCTGCTCGTGGCCCGACATGGACGAACCGTCCTGGAAAGGTACTGGAACTGCGCGGCAGACGACCCCCAGGACCTGCAGTCCATCACCAAAACCCTGATCGGCACCCTGTGCGGCACCCTGATCCACCGCGGCGTCCTCCCCGACGCGCGCGCGAACGTGCTGGAATTCTTCCCGGAATTCACGTCCCGCGTCCGTGACCCACGCTGGACCGACGTGACGGTGGAGCATCTGCTCACCATGACGGGCGGACTGCCCTCCGAACTGACCGACGAGGCGTACGACGACGCCTGGTTCGGAAGCGAGGACCCCATCGCCTTCGCGCTCGAACACGAACTTCAGGGCGCGCCGGGAGAGACGTTCCGGTATTCCAACGCGGGAACGCACGTCCTCGGCGAGCTGCTCGCCCGCGCCGCCGGAACGGACCTCGCGACCCTGCTTCAGGACACCCTGCTCACGCCGCTCGGCGTGCGGCTCGCGGACTGGCCGCGCGACCCGCGTGGTCGGCCCTTCGGCTGCGGCTACGTGAGGTTGACGCCTCGAGCCCTGCTGCGCTTCGGGATCATGGTCGCCCACGGTGGCCGCGCCGACGACCGACTCGTCGCGCCGACCGACTGGCTGCGGACCTCCACGCGTCCGCGTGTGCGCGGCTACGCGTGGATGGAGGGCATCGACGACTACGGCTACCTGTGGTGGGTGACGCGCGAGCACGACGAGGAGGGCTGGTACGCCACCGGGTTCGGCGGTCAGTACCTCGCGGTCTTCCCGAGGCTCGACCTGGTGGTCGTCATGACGGGATCCACGACGCCCCACCCCAGCCACCGGTACGTCATAGGCGACCTCATTCTGCCGATCATCCAGGACGCCGAGCGACAGGCTCGGAGCGACCCGGGCACGGGCGAAACCTGACCTCGACCCCTTCAGCCCCACCCACGAAGCCCGCCTCCCCCGAACGTCACGACCGACCCCACGATCCGGATCTGGATATACTGCGCGCACTTCAATCTCGCCACGGAGGGCGCGTGCCGCACCTGGACCTCAGCCGTTTCCACACCTACGACGAGCTCACGGCGTACCTGCACGAGGTCGTGACCCACCACCCGCGTCTCGCCCGGCTCGACAGCATCGGCCGCACCCGCGAGGGCCGCGACCTCTGGGTGATGACGCTCACCAACACCGACACCGGCCCCGACCTCGAGAAACCCGGCTACTGGATCGACGCGAACATCCACGCGGGCGAGGTCACCGGCGGCGCGGCCGCCCTGTACACCATCGATCACCTCACGAACGGATACGGCACCGACCCGCAGGCGACCCGCATCCTCGACCGACTCGCCGTGTACGTCGCGCCGCGCCTCAGTCCCGACGGCACCGAGGCGTACCTCACCACCCCGCGTCTGCTGCGCTCCAACACCACCCCGTACCCCTTCACGGACGAACGCGACGGCCTCACGCCCGAGGACGTCGACGGCAACGGCCTCATCCTCGAGATGCGCGTCCCGGACCCCAAGGGCGCCTGGAAGATCAGCGAACGCGACCCGCGCCTCATGCGCCCCAGGGGTCCCTTCGACCTGGACGGCACCTTCTACCACCGCTACGTCGAGGGCCGCGTCCGCGGCCACGACGGCTACACCGTCAGCGACGCGCCGCCCCGGTACGGCCTCGACCTCAACCGGAACTTCCCGCAGGGCTGGGCGCCCGAGAGTCAGCAACGCGGCGCGGGCCCCTTCCCGCTCAGCGAACCCGAAACGCGCGCCGTCGCGGACTTCCTCACCGCGCACCCCAACGTGAACGGCGTGCAGTCCTACCACACCTTCAGCGGCGTGATCCTGCGGCCCTCGTCCTCCCAGCCGGACGACGCGCTCCCCACCCACGACCTCGACGTGTACAGGCGTCTGGGTCAGCGCGGCACGGACCTCACCGGCTACCCGCACACCAGCGTCTACCACGGCTTCCGCTACGACCCCAAGACCGTGCTGTCCGGCGGGTTCTTCGACTGGCTGTACGACGGCCTCGGCATCTTCGCCTTCGCGAACGAACTGTGGGACGTCATCGGCGAGGCGGGCGTGGGGAAGCGCGACTTCATCGGCTGGTTCCGCGACCATCCCGAGGAGGACGACCTCAAGATCCTCGCGTTCAACGACGCGCACGCGCTAGGCGGCTTCCACGACTGGACGCCCTTCGAGCACCCCGAACTCGGAAAGGTCGAGATCGGCGGCTGGGACACCAAACGCTTCTGGCAGAACGCGCCCGCGGCCTTCCTGCCCGACATCGCCCGCAGGCACACCCTGTTCACCCTCGATCACGCCGAGACCGCCCCACGACTCAACGTCCGCACCCTCGACGCGGTCCGCATCGGCGGCAACCACGACGGCCACAAGATCTTCCAGGTGTCCGCCGTGGTGGAGAACCTCGGGTACCTGCCGACCTACACGTCCGCGAGGGCGCGTGAACGCGGCGTCGTCCCACCGATCCGCGTCACGCTCGACCTGCCTCAGGGCGCGTCGCTCGTGCAGGGCGAACGGTCACGGGACGTGGGGCACCTCGAAGGTCGCAGCGCCCGACCGCTCCTCTTCGCCGGGGCGGGCGGCGCGACGAACCAGGAAACGCTGGTGCGGTGGGTGGTGCGCGCGCCGCTCGGCACGGACGTCACCGTCACGGCGGTCTCCACCCGCGCGGGCACCACCCGCGCGACGGTACGGCTCGCTTGAACGGCAGGGAAGCCTCGTGAAGCCCAGCGAAGTCCGGCGGTTCCTCGAACGCGTCGTCGAGGAGCGCATCTACCGCACGATCATGCTGTGGGGCAAACCCGGCATCGGCAAGAGCGCCCTCGTCGCCGAGGTCGCCCACGCGCGCCACCTCGCCCTCGTCGACCTGCGCCTCTCCCAGCTCGCCCCGACCGACGTGCGCGGCCTGCCCGTCCCCGACCTCGAGGAGAACGTCGCCCGCTGGCTCGCCCCGAGCTTCCTGCCACGGCAGGGCCGCACGGTGCTCTTCCTCGACGAGTTCAACCTCGCGCCGCCCGTCATGCAGGGCATCGCGCAGCAGCTCATCCTCGACCGCCGAGTCGGCGACTACGTCGTGCCCGACGACATGTTCGTCTGGGCCGCCGGGAACCGCAAGGAGGACCGCGCGAGCGTGTTCGACCTGCCCCGGCCCGTCGCGAACCGCATGCTGCACCTCACCGTCGAGGAGGACCTCGACGACTTCCGCGCCCACGCCGCGCGCGCGGGCGTGCACGAGAAGATCGTGGCCTTCCTCGGGTACCGTCCCGCCGTCCTGCACGACATGAGCGGACCGGACGTCGCCTTCCCCACCCCCCGCACGTGGGCCATGGCCAGCGAACTCCACACCCACGGCATCGACGTCGGTCCCGCCGTCGGGGACGCCGCCGCGGGTGAGTTCTACAGTTTCCTGCGCGTGTACGACCGCATCCCGGACGCGGCGGAGATCCTGCGGCTCGGAGAGCGGTCCCCGCAGGCGTTCCCGGGCGCGAGCGACGAACGCTGGGCGATCACCACCGCGCTCGCCCTGCGCGCCGGGACACCCGAGGAGGCGGGCAACGCCCTCAAGTGGATCGGCGCGGACCACCTGGAGTGGATGCAGATGACGGCGAGCCTGCTCGTTCCACGCCTCCGGGAACGCGGTGTCTTCCGTGACTTCGCGCTGCTGCTCACCACCGACGAGCGGCTCGGACGCCTGATGGACGCCTACACCGACCTGCTCGACTGAATCGCCCAGGGGCCCGCGTTCCCTCGACCTCGATCCTTCCCCGCCCGTGACGCCCGTCAGGAGGTGCGTATGCCGCGACCGTTCGAACAGCGGATCCAGAAGGCCATCATCGAGCTCCGCAGCAGGAATCCCTTCTACGGCGTGCTGGTGATGTACGCGGATCCACGGCTCGCGACGCACGTCGGTGCCCACCGGGTGCTCACCGCCTGCGCCGACGGGCGGGGCATCTACTTCGACGCCGCGTTCGCCGAGCGGCTCAGCGACGACGAACTGACCGGCGTGCTCGTCCACGAGACCCTCCACAACGCCCTGCTGCACTGCGTCCGCATGGGCGGCCGCGACCGCGAGCGGTGGAACGTCGCGGCGGACATCGTCGTGAACGCCGTCGCGGAGCACGACGGCTACACGCTCCCCCGGGGCGCCGCGCGTGACCCGCGTGTCCAGCACCTCAGCGTGGAGGAAATCTACGAACTGCTCGCGAGCGGGGACCTTCAGGGGCACCTTCCCCTCGAAGCGCGGGACGTGCTGCCCGCCGGTCCGGGCGGTCCTTCCGACGAGGCGGGGCCCGACGGGGAGTCGCGGCTCCTCGACCGCTCGGCGCGGGAACGGCTGGAAGCCTACTGGAAGGACGCCGTCAGGAATGCCGCCACCACCGCCCGGCTCGCGGGCGCCCTGCCCCTCGGAGCGCGGCGAGTCGTCGGGGAGGGGCGGCCCGGCATCGACTGGCGCGCCGCGTTGTGGCGCTCCCTCACGCCCAGCCGCACCGACTTCGGCGAGTTCGACCGACGACACGTCCACCGGGGCCTGTACGTCGAGGACCTCGCGAGTCACGAGGTGGACGTGGCCATCTGCGTCGACACGTCCGGCTCGGTCGGGGAGCGGGAGCTCGGCGCGTTCCTCAGTGAGGTGCGCGGCATCCTCGGCAGCTACCCGCACGTGCGGGCGACGTTGTACTGGGCGGACGTCGCGCTCCACGGTCCCTTCGAGCTCGACCACCCGGGCGGTCTTCCCGCCCCGCACGGCGGCGGCGGCACCGACTTCCGCCCGTTCTTCGAGCGGACACGCGACGTGGGCGTGCGGGTCTACCTCACCGACGGCCACGGGCGCTTCCCGCAGGGTGAGCAGAGTCCACCCGGGCGGACCCTCTGGGCCGTGACGCCCGGCGGGCTCGCTAGCGAGGCGTTCCCGTTCGGTGAGGTGCTGCGGATCGTCGGGTGAAGCGGGCCCGCGCGCTCGATCGAGCCTGCGCGCCTGCCTGCCGCCGGAGTACGTTGAAGGTATGGACCGGACCGTTCACCCTTCCGAGGACGTTCACGGAGCGCGTTTCGCCCTGAAGCGCGCCGCGAGCGAGCTGATTCCGTGACCCTGCTGCCCGTGACGCTCGCGTCGGACCGCCTGCGGCTCGAACCGCTCGAGGAGCGGCACCTCCCGGGTCTCGTCGAGGCCGCCCAGGACCCGGAGCTGTGGCGGTACCTTGGTGCCCTGGACCTGCGTGACCCCGCGCGGCTCACGTCATGGCTGGAGCTCGTCCGGGTCGAGCGTGAGCGGGGCGACGGGCTGGCGTTCGTCCTCGTCGACGTCGCCTCGAATCGTGTGGTGGGCAGCAGCAGCCTGTACGAGTATTCCGCGCAGCACCGCCGCGTGGAGATCGGTCGGACCTGGATTGTGCGCTCGGCGTGGCGTTCGTGGCTCAACACGGAGGCGAAGTCGCTCCTGCTCACGTTCTGCTTCGAGGATCTCGGGCTGGGCCGCGTGCAGCTCAAGACGGACGCCCGCAACGAACGCTCGCAGCGCGCGATCGAACGGCTCGGCGCGCAGCGGGAGGGCGTGCTGCGCGCGCACATGGTCCTGCCCGACGGGTACGTGCGCGACACCGTCATGTACGCCGTGACCCGCGCGGACTGGCCGGCGGTGCGCGCGAGGCTCCTGCACCTGCGTGCCACGCGAGGGGGAGCGTCCTGACCGCGCGTCTCCTCAGGACCGCCGCGCGCGCGTGGCGCGTACGAGGTCGAGCAGTCGGCGTGACTCCGGGCGTGCCAGCACGTCGCTCGGCGTGACCAGCACGTACTCCAGCGTCACGTTCGGCGCCTCGATCAGCACGGGACTCACCGTGCCCGCCTCGATCTCCGGCGCGGCCACGCTCGGCGGCAGGATCGTCACGCCCACGCCCCGCGCGAGCGCTTCACGGACCGCCGTGAGGCTGCCCAGTTCGAGCTGCCCGGCGGGCGTCACCCCCGCCTCCCCCAGCAGACGTTCCGCGTGTCGCGCGACGGTCGAGCCCACCATCGGCCACAGGAACACCTCCTCCGACACGGGCAGCAACGGTGTCGAACCGCGCCGCTCGAGCGGATGACCGCCCGGAACGAGCAGGCTGAGGTCCTCCGCGCTGAAGGCATGCGAGGTGGTGCCCGCCGGGAGCGTCTCGGAAGACCGCACGACGAGCGCCGCGTCCAGGTCGCCCGTCGTGACGGCCTCCACCAGGGACGTGGAGTGCCCGCTCGTGACGCGCACCTCCTGGCCCGCGTCGCGCGCGCTCAGGACGATGTCGACTGCCCAGGCGCCCAGCGTCCACGACAACCCGAGGCGCAGGGGCCTGGGCCGCGTCCGGCGCGACGAGAGGTGCTCGCTCGCGCCGGAGAGCGTCGTCGCGATCACGCGGGCGTACCCGAGCAGGTCGCGCCCGGCGTCCGTGAGGGCGATCCCGTGCGCGGTCCGGGTGTACAGCCGCTCTCCCACGACGTCCTGCAGGCTCCTGAGCTGCGCGCTCACGGCGGGCTGGCTGAGCCGGAGCGCCTCGGCGGCGCGGCTGATGTTGCCGTGCTCCGCGACGACGCTGAACGTGACGAGCAGATCGGAACTCAGACGCATGCGCACAGCCTAGCGTCAGTGTTATCTAAAACATCTATATCAGTTCCCTGGCGCACGCTCTTGAGGGCCCCGCCGACCCGGCGTAGCCTGAACGTCGACCGTGACCGGACCCTCGTCACGAACCTTCCCGCAGGCCAGGAGGTCCAGATGCCCCACACCGCCCCCACCCGAGAAGCGTCACCTCACACGTTCGCGAACGACGTCGTGGTCGATACCTCCTGGCTCGCCGCGCACCTCGGGGCTCACGACGTCCGCGTCATGGAGGCCAGCGAGGACTCCTCGCTGTACGACGCGGGACACGTGCCGGGCGCGGCCCGGCTCGACAGTCGCCGCGACCTGTGGGACAGGGTCGTCCGCGACTTCGTCACGCCCGAGGCCTTCGCCGCGCTGATGGGGCGCCTGGGCGTCACCCCCGACACGACGGTCGTGCTGTACGGCGACAAGAGCAACTGGTGGGCCACGTACGCCTTCTGGTTCCTTCGCTACAACGGGCACGCGCGCGTGAAGCTCCTCGACGGCGGCCGACAGAAGCTCCTCGCGGACGGCTTCGACCTCACCACCGACCCGCCCCGGTTCACGCCCACCACCTACCCGGTCGGCGTGCGTGACGAGTCCCTGCGGATCCTGCGGGACGACGTGCTGCGTCACCTCCAGACCGTGCGTGAGGGTCGGGGAGCGCTGGTGGACGTGCGCAGCCCCGACGAGTACGCCGGGCTCGTGACGCACCTGCCCGAATACCCTCAGGAAGGCGTGCTGCGCGGCGGCCACATCCCCGGTGCGACGAACCTCCCCTGGGCGATGGCGGTCCGGCACGACGGCACGTTCAGGCCGCGCGCGCAGCTCGCGCGGCTCTACGCGGACGCGGGCGTCACACCCGAGCGCGCGGTGGTCACGTACTGCCGCATCGCGGAGCGCAGCAGTCACACCTGGTTCGTGCTGACGCAACTGCTCGGCTACCCGGACGTCCGCAACTACGACGGCTCGTGGACCGAGTGGGGCAACGGTGTCGGCCTGCCCATCGAGAAGACCCCCTGACCTCATTTCCGCCCACCCGCGGCGACACGCGGGCAAGGAGACTCACGAATGGACCTCGAATCCTGGACCCCGCGTGACAAGGCCCGCCGCATCACGGTGCTGATCGCCGGGTACTTCGCGTGCTTCATGTTCGTCGTGTTCTGGATGGTGCTCAACTGGCCCTGGTACCTCTCCCCGCTCGGCGCGGTCGCCAGTTACGCCGCGCTGTACTACCCCCTGTTCGCGCTCCTCCGCAGACGGATCCGCCGCTGAGCCGCTTCCGCCCACGACCGACGACCCTCCCGCGAGGTCAATCGGTCGTGATGGGCGCGCAGAGGTACAGCCGCAGGCTTCCCACGCTGCGCGCGCGCAACTGTCCCCGCGCGAGCAGGTGTTCGCATGCGGAGAGCGCCGCGACCGGGGTGAGTCCCGTCGCCCTCGCGACGCCGGCGGCCGTGTCCTTGCGTCCCCGCAGGTGCGTGAGCACGGCCGCCTGCGCGGACGGATCCTCGTGCGGCACGTCGATCCGGACGGACGCGAGTTCGTATCCGCCGTCTCCGTAATACACCTCGCCGCAGTCCATCAGGTCGTCGAGCAGGGTGTGGACGGCGTCCCGGGAAAGTCCCGTCTCGCTCGCGAGCTTGAGTGGCGCGGTTCGGCCGTGACGTCGAAGGTAGCTGAGGAGCCGCGTCCGGGCAGCGAGGGTCGGCATTCCCCATCATGCCTCACGAGCGGGGAACCGTGGGCTCATGTGCCCCGCGCGGCCTCACGCTCCCGCGACCCGGCCGCCGCCGCCGGGAAGAACGACGCCGCCGCGCTTCGCACGGCGCGGGCGAGTGGCGCGGGCGCGCCTCCGTTGGCGTGCGTGACGACCTCGAAGTGTGTCCCGGGGTGCGTCCGCTCAGGCCGGGCGGTGCAGGACGTGTTCGAAGGCGCGCAGCAGTTCCTCCTCGTAGGACCCCACGAGGTAGGCGAGGTGCTGGGGGTGCCGGGTGAGGTGGTCGAGCTCGGCCTCCCGGGCGGGCCGTCCGGCGAGCGTCTGCGCGATCCGGTCGAGCAGTCGACGGACCGTGCGGGTCTGGGTGGTCGTGAGGGGCGCGCTCAGGGCGACCTGGAGTTCGAGGATGTGGCGGGTGGCACTTCCGTGGTGGATGACGCGAGGAACGACGCTGGAGGTGAGGATGAGCACACGGCCTCCTGGTGGACGACGCCGGACTTGACCGCGGCATGGCATGAGCGGCGAGTTGAAGTGGTGTGGACCATTGCCGAACCCGTGGGAAGCGCCGACCGTGGTGGAGGGATGCGCCCAGGGTACGCCGCTCGTTCTGACACCGCCGTCACGCGGGTGGCGCCGGACATGAAGACGTGAGCGCGGGGTGAGGCACGGCCACAGGATGGTTCCGACGGTCCGACCGTCGCGAATGCCGGATCTCCTACGATGACCGCATGAGCGACACCACGCACGATCAGCCCCTCACGGCCTCCGAACTCATCACGCGTCGCGTCGCCTCCCTCGCGGACTGGCGCGGACCGACGCTCGCCAGGATGCGCGCCCTGATCCTCGACGCCGTCCCGGACGTCAGCGAGGAGTGGAAGTGGCGAGGAACGCCCGTGTGGTCCCGTCACGGCATCATCTGTACGGGCGAGACGTACCGCGAGGTCGTCAAGCTCACCTTCGCGCGCGGCGCGGCAATGACGGACCCTGCGGGTCTGTTCAACGCGAGCCTGGAGGGAAACACCCGGCGCGCCATCGACCTCCGGGAAGGTGAAGTCGTCGACGAGGACGCGTTCAGGGCGCTGGTCCGCGAGGCGGCCGCGCTCAACGCCGCCCGCCCCCGCAAAGGCTGACCGACCTCAGGCGAGGGGCAACGTCAACGCGAACACCACGCCGCCCGCGTCCTCCACCCACACGCGGCCCCCGTGGCGTTCCACGATGCGCCGCACGTTCGCGAGCCCGACGCGTGCCCCCACGCCGACCTCGCCGGGTGCGCGCGCGCCCACCTCGAACAGGGCCTCGGCCTCCCCGAGGCCCGGTCCGGCGGCGTTGTCCCGAACCCGGACGGTCGCGGTACCGCCGCCCGTCTCGGCGCTCACCTCGATCACCGCGACCCGCTCGTGATGTGCCGCGTCGAGCGCGCCCGCGAACAGTTCCGCGAACACCTGCCGCAACATCAGCGCGTCGCCCCGCACGACGGGCAGGTCCTCCACCGCCCACTCCACGGCGCGTCCCGCGAGGCCCGGCGCGAGGTCGCTGCGCACCTGCGTGACCAGCACGTTGAGCGGCACGGCGTCCTGACGCAGCTCCCGGCGTTCCAGCAGAGACAGGTTGAGCAGCTGCGTGACGAGGTCGCCCACGCGGCGCGCCTCGTTCTGCACCATCGTCAGGTAGCCGCGCGAGCGTTCGTCGAGCGTCTCGTCGAGGCGGCGGGCGAGCAGCCCCAGGAACGCCTCGATGCGCCGCGCGGGTTCCTGCAGGTCGCGCGACATCGCGGCGGTGTAGGCGCGCAGCTCCGCGTGAAGGTCCTGCAGGTGCCGGGTGCGTTCCTCCACGGTGGTGTTGAGCGTGGCGTTCAGGCGGCGCAGGCTGTCCTCGGCGGTCTTGAGGTCCGTGATGTCCTGCGTGATGAGCAGGCCCGCCAGGACCGCGCCGTCCTCACCCCGGACGGGCGCGACCCGCGCGAGGAATACCCGTCCCGCGAAACTCACCTCGGTGGTGGTGGGGTGCCCCGCGAGCGCGTCCCGGTAGGGCCCTTCGAGCCGCCCGGCGATCTCTCCCGGGAAGAGCTCCGTGAGGGTCGAGCCGACGAGCGTCTCCGGGCGCAGGTTCACGTCCGCGAGGCCCTGACCGCCCGCGAAGAGGTAGCGCAGGTCATGGTCGAAGAGGACCACCGCGCCGTGCGGGAAGTGGTCGATCAGGCTCCGCAGCCGGGCCTCGCTCGCCCGGAGCGCCTCCTGCGCGCGCTCCTGCTCGGTGGTCTCCACGACGAGCGTTCCCACCCCGAGCACTTCCCCCGCGCCGCCGCGGACCGGGAAGTGCGTGGCCCGCCAGGTCCGCCGGGCGCCCGTGTGATCGGGGTCGCGGCCCTCCAGACGCACGTCGCGAAGCGTCCGTCCGGTCCGCAGCACCTCCTCGAACTGCGGCCGGACGAGCGCCGCGACGTGGGGTGACGCCTCCTCCACCGTGCGGCCCGCATGCCGCTCGGCGTCGTGACCGTTGACCTGCGCGATCAGGTCGTTCACCCGCACGTAGCGCAGCGAGCGGTCGAGCAGCGCGAGTCCCACGGGCGCCTCGCGCACGAACGCGTCGATGATGGCGGTGGCCGCGCTCAGCTCGTGGCGCGCCTGACGTTCGGCCTCGACGACCTCGGCGCGCGTCAGGGCCTGCTGGAACGAGCCCGCGAGGGCTCCGAGGAAGGCGCGTTCCGCCTCGTCGAACGCGCTGGGATGCGGGAAGCTGAACGTGAGCGAACCGAAGGGTCGACCGTGCGTCCTGAGCGGCAGGATCGCCACGGCGCCCGGAACGTCGGGGGTGCCCGGGACGCTCGGGAACGCGGCACGGACGGTCCCGGCGTCCGGCAGGAAGATCGGCTCGCCCCGTTCGAGGCGATCCTCGAACGCGGGAAAGCGCGCCTCGTGCGCCTTGACGTACGCCTCGACCTGTCCCGGAGGGTACCCGTGGTGCGTGACGATCCGCCGATCGACCGGGGCCGCATGCCGGTGCACGAGGCACGCGTGCGCGCCCGCCGCCTGCGCGCCGCGCTCGGCGAGCGCGGTCAGGATCTCCTGACGGGAGGCGGCCGCGCTGAGCGCCACGGCGAAGTCACGCAACGCGACGTTGCGCCACTCCGCCACGACGCGGTCGTGCACGTCCACGGCGTGGCCGAGCCAGGCGTACTCCGGGGTCGCCTCGTCCTCCGGGAGCGGCACGACGTGGCAGGTGTGCCAGCGGTACGTGCCGTCACGAAGGCGGAAGCGGATGTCCGCCGTGTAGGGCGCGTGGTGCCGCAGGCCCTCCTCGCGCGCAGCGCGGCCTCACGGTCGTCGGGGTGGACCGCCTCGATCCAGGAGCGTCCGTCCGGGCGGGTGGGCAGGCCCGTCAGGATGGACCAGTGTCGGTTGAAGGCATTGACCTGTCCGCCCTCGCTGGAGGACCACGCGACGTTCGGCAGCGCTTCGAAGAGCGTGCGGTAACGCCGTTCGCTCGCCTCCAACGCGCGGGCCTGTCGGTCACGCTGCAGCGCGAGCGTCGCGAGTCGCGCGCCCACGCGGGCCACGTCGAGCGCCTCCTCGGCGGGAACGCCGGGCGGACCGAAGGACACTTCGAGCGTGCCGTGCAGGTCGCCCCGCTCGTCGAGCAGGGGCGTGAAGAAGTGAGGCGCCCCGTGGAGAGCGGCGGGAGTGGCGGGAGCGCCGGGAGTGCCGGGCGTCGCCACGTCGTGGAGCGTGAGGAGGACGCAGCGCGTGGCGCCCGTCAGGCGCTCCACGAGCGCCGTGATCTCCTCGAGGACTTCGCCCAGGGGGGCCCCGCGCGTGAGCGCCTCCAGCACCTGTGCCTGACCGCGTGCCACGCTCTCCGCGAGGACCCGCGCGGTGACGTCGCGCGAGACGGCGAGGAAACGTCCCGGACCGCCACCGCGCAGGGCGCGGACGTTGACGTCCCACCAGCGGGGCGTGCCCGCGAAGGTGCGGCAGAATCCGTCGAAGCGGCCCGTGCCGCCCGCGCGGGCCGTGTCGAGCGCGGCGAGCAGCGCGGGGCGGGTGTCGTCCTGCCAGAAGTCCGGCCAGGAGGCGCCCTCGCACTGCGTGAAGTCCGGGATCTCCATGATCCGCAGACCGCCGGGGTTCATGCGGAGCAGGTGGCCGTGCTCGTCGAGGACCTTGACGCAGTCGGGGCTGTCCGCGTAGAGCGCGAGGGCCGCCGCGACGTCGGCGTCGGCGTCGGTGCTGTTGTCGGGCATCATGGTCAGGCTAACGGGCGGGTCGGACCCCCGAAGTGTCGGAAACTTCATTATGTGGTCGGCGGGTCAGTTGAGGTGGCGGACGCGACCGCCGAGCGCTTCGACGCCGTAGTACCCTTCGAGCAGTTCGGGCACGACGGGGTAGCGGTCCCGCAGGGCGTCCACGTCCTCGAAGTACAGTTCGGTGGTCACCGCGAAGAACTCGGCGGGGCTCGTGGCGGCGTACGCGTCGATGCTGGCCTGTCCGCGCGGGAGGTCGTGGATCAGCGTGAGGTACGCGGCCTGCATGCCGCGTTGCCAGCGGTCCAGTGCGCCCTGGCCGCGCAGTTCGGGCACGCCGTCCACGCTGCCGTCCCAGCCGTCGAGCTGGTGCGCGAATTCGTGCAGGACGACGTTCCGTCCGGGCGTATGACCGAGGGACGCGGCGAGGGTCTCGTCCCAGGCGAGGACGACGCCGCCGCGCCGCCAGGACTCGCCGACGCGGACGACGCGCCGCTCGTCGACGACGCCGCCCGCGAGGGTGTCCGTGACGGTAGAGACGAACGCGCCCGGGTAGAGGTAGACGGTGAGGCAGTGCGGAAAGAAGGTGGGGCGGCGTCCCAGTTCGAGCCGGCTGGCCTGCGCGGCGACGACGACGCGCATCTCGTCGGTGACGTCGAGCCCCGCGCAGCCGACGAAGGTCTTCTCCGCGAGGAAGACCTGCACACGGGCGCGCAGGAGGGCCCGTTCGTCGCCGTTGAGGCGGGCGTAGGCCTCCACGCGCGTCTCCAGGATGTGAAGCCAGGCCTCCGAGAAGGGCCTGCGGGTGATCCTGGAACGACGCCAGCGCGAGAACATACTATGTAAAGTATAGCACTTCGGAAAGGTGAACCTCGGAAGGGACGCTTCAGGTCATCCTGGAAGTCGATGAGCGAGCAACAGGAGCGCGATGCTCCCCTCCAGCAGCACGCCCCCGACGTTGCGCCCGTCGAAAGGGCGGTCCACGACGAGCGAGAGCAGACGGACCAGCGCCGCGCCACCCCAGGCCAGGCCGCGCACCAGCCAGCCAGGAGGACCCAGCCAGAACGCCGCGAGCCCCAGCCCGAGAAACAAGCCTCCGTAGGTGGCGCGGACCTCGGACGTGCCGCGTGAACCGATGGCGCCGATTCCCACGAGGGCCGCCGCCACGTCCGGGCGCAGCACACCAAGCAGCCCCAGGCCGACGGTGAGGCCCGCGCCCATCCATGCCAGCACAGCACCCAGGTCCATACCAGAGTGAACCACCAGACGCGTTCCACCCGTGAACGCTGCCGCACACGTCCTCCACCGTTTCGGACCGACGGCGAGTCGGCACGATCCAGGCGGCCCTCAGGAGGTCGACGCGGGCGTCGCCACGCTTGACACGTAGTCCGCGACGGAGCGCGGCTCGAAGCCAGCCTGACGCTGGAACGCGCTGCGCTCCACCTCGAACCCTCTCGCGAGGGTCAGCATGATGTCCACGAAGCTCCGGTCGAGGTCCGTCGTGGCCGTCGCCCGCTGCGCCTCGAGCGCCTCCACGGGAACCCGCGTGACCTCGAAGGACCGGCCCGAGGTCTGCTCGAACAGCCGGACCGCGTCGTTCGGACTCATGACGTCTCCGACGAGTTCGATCGTGACGTCACGCGCCTCGTCGCTGTCGAGGCTGGCGACGGCGTAGCGCGCCACGTCCCGCGTGGCGATCCAGCTGACCCTGCCCTCACCGCTCCCCAGGATTCGTACCTGTCCGCGCGCGTAGTCGAAGCCGAGCGCGGGACCCATCCACACCTCGAGGAACGCCACGGGCTGCAGGATCGTGAAGGTCATGCCGCCTGCCCGCAGGCGGGCCTCCACCGCCCTCTTGGCAAGGGACAGGGGTGACGGTTCGGGGCCGTCGAACCCCGTAGGGTACGAGACGTACACGAAGCGCCGCACTCCGGCCCGCGCCGCCGCGTCGACGAGCGCGAGCTGTCCGTCGTGATCCACGCTTCCGATCGCGTCACGTGTCTGGTCACGCAGCGTGGTGGTGGCCGTGCTGATCACGGCATCGACACCCTCACAGGCTCGCGCGAGCGACGCGGGGTCCTTGAGGTCTCCCTCGACGAGCTCGACGCCGAGCGAGGTCAGCGTCCGCACCCGCGCGAGGTCCGAGCTGGGGCGGCACAGGCCGCGCACCGCGCGTCCCTGCGCCCTGAGCAGTTCACAGATGCTGCTGCCCAGACTGCCCGTGCTTCCGACGACGAGGATCATCCTGACCTCCTGCGGGGAGGGAGAACTCGTGGATGGGAACCGTCGGGGTGGGAGTCCAGCGTAGCACCGTCGGGGCGCGGGCCGCGCCCCGTCCGAACCTCATCGTGCCTGCTGGGCGCTCGTCACGTTCCTGTCACGTTCCCGCCCCGCGCTTCACGTGCGCTTCACGGCGCGTTCGGTACAGTCACCTCAGGTCAGCGGGACTCGACGTGAGCAAGGGGAGGGGCGTCGGGTTCCGCTGAACCTTTGTCGCGCCCGGCACGCCCTGAAGCCGCCGCTCACCACATGCGCCTCAGTCGCGCGGTGAAGTGAGCCATGACCGACTCCAGGATCGCGCTCGTCACCGGAGGCAACCGCGGCATCGGCCTCGAAGTCTGCCGTCAGCTCGCCGCTCGCGGGCTGCACGTTCTGCTCGCCGCGCGCGACGAGGAGCGCGGAGAGCGCGCCGCGGAGTCCCTGCGTGCCGGAGGCGGACAGGTGGCCTTCGTGCCGCTCGACGTGGCCGACGAGGCGTCCGTGCACGCGCTCGCGCGTGCCCACCCGAGGGTGGACGTCCTCGTGAACAACGCCGCGGTGCTGCTGGGCGAGGACGGCGACGCGCTGAGCATCCCCCTGGGCGCGTACCGCGAGAGCCTGGAGGTGAACTTCCTCGGGCCGCTCGCGCTGTGTCAGGCCTTCGTGCCCGGCATGCGCGAGCGGGGCCACGGGCGGGTCGTGAACGTCAGCAGCGGTGCCGGGCAGCTCTCGGGCATGGGCGGGTACGCGCCCGCGTACTCGGCGAGCAAGGCGGCCCTCAACGCGCTCACGCGTCTGGTCGCGCACGCGGGCGGACGGCGGGTGCTGGTCAACAGCGTCGACCCGGGCTGGGTCAGGACGGACATGGGCGGGCAGAGCGCGCCGAGGAGCGTGGAGCAGGGCGCGGACACGGTCGTGTGGCTCGCCACGCTGCCCGAGGGCGGCCCCAGCGGCGGCTTCTACCACGACCGTCGCCCCGTGCCCTGGTAGCCCCGCGTGGTGTACTGGGCGCATGATCGACCTCACCGGAACCGTCGTGTTCGTGACCGGCGCGTCGCGCGGCATCGGCGCCGTCACCGTCCGCAGGCTTCTCGAAGTGGGCGCGTCCGTCGTGGCGCACGCGGGGCGCGGCGGACGGCCCGACCAGCAGCCTGCCCAGGACGCCCCCGAGGGGCGTCTGCTCGTCCTGCACGGGGACCTGTCACGCGGCGGTGAGGCCGCGCGGCTCTTCGCGGAGGCGGCCGCGTGGCAGGGACGGGTGCACGTCCTCGTGAACAACGCGGGCATCGCGCCGTCCGTCACGATCGACGACGACCCGGACGTCTGGGCGGACGTGTGGCGTGAGACGCTGCAGGTCAACCTCGTCAGTGTCGCCGACACGTGCCGCGAGGCGCTGCGGCACTTCCGCGAGGAGGGCGGCGGCACCATCGTGAACATCGCGAGCCGCGCCGCGTTTCGCGGGGACAATCCCGACGCGATGCACTACGCGGCGTCCAAGGGCGGCGTGATCGCGCTCACGCGGTCCATCGCGCGCGGCTACGCCCGCGACGGGGTGCTGGCGTACGCCGTGGCGCCCGGCTGGGTGCGGACGGACATGGCCGAGCCGTACCTGCGCGACCACGCCGCCGACATCGAGCGCGACATTCCGCTCGGCGACGTCGCCCCGCCGGAGGACGTGGCGAACACGGTGGTGTTCCTCGCGTCGGGCCTCGCGCGGCACATGACCGGGGCGACGCTCGACATCAACGGCGCGTCCTACGTGCGCTGAGGGGCTCTCGTGGCGTACGCTCGGGCATGCCCGTCCTGAAGAGCGTCCTCGACGCCATCGGCCACACGCCCCTCGTCGCCCTCGACCGCGCGTACGAGGGGCCCGGTCGTCTGCTCGCGAAGCTGGAGTTCGTTCAGCCGGGCGGCAGCGTGAAGGACCGCGCGGCCCTCGCCATCGTCCGCCGCGCCCTGGAACGCGGTGACCTGCTTCCCGGGCAGGGCGTGGTGGAGATGACGAGCGGAAACATGGGCGCCGGCCTCGCCGTGGTGTGCGCGGTCCTGGGCCACGAGTTCACGGCGGTGATGTCCAGCGGCAACAGTTCTGCGCGCGTCGCGATGCTGCGCGGGCTCGGCGCGCACGTCGAGCTCGTGCCGCAGGTGGACGGGCTGCCCGGGCAGGTGACGGGCGCGGACATCGGCGCGGCGTCCGCGCGCGCCCGCGAACTCGCCCATGAGCGCGGCTGGTACCTCGTGGACCAGTTCCACAACCCCGGCAGCGTCCTCGCGCACGAGGAAGGAACCGGACCGGAGCTGTGGCGGGGCACCGAGGGGCGGCTCGACGCCTTCGTCGCGCTCGTCGGGAGCGGCGGCACCTTCGTCGGGACGAGCCGCTTCCTCAAGCGGGCCGCGCCGCACGTGCTGTGCGTGGCGGTCGAGCCCGCCGGGGCGGAGGTGCTCGCGGGCCGCGCGGTGACGAAACCCCGACATCTGCTGCAGGGCACCGGGTACGGGTCCGTGCCGCCCAAGTGGGACGCGGACCTCGCGGACGCGTTCGTCGCCGTGACGGACGAGGAGGCGCTGGAGTGGCGGGAGCGTCTCGCGCGGCGCGAGGGGCTCTTCGTCGGCTTCTCCGCCGCCGCGAACGTCTGCGCGGCGGTGAAGCTGCTGCGCGGCGGACGGCTGCGCGAGGACGCGTGCGTCGCGACGGTGCTGTGCGACACGGGCCTGAAGTACGTGGACTGACCGTCCCGGACGCAAAAAAAGGGTTCAGCGGGAATCGACGCCCCTCCCCTTGCTCACGTCGAGTCCCGCTGACCTGAGGTGACTGTACCGAACGCGCCGTGAAGCGCACGTGAAGCGCGGGGCGGGAACGTGACAGGAACGTGACGACGGAGCGCGGGCGCCACCCAGGGCGTCCGCGCTCCGTCCGATCAACTCGGCTTGAGGATCATCAGGGCGAACAGCGCGAGTCCCAGCGCGCCCACCACGAGGTGCGCGCGGTGAATGCCGCCGAGCAGCGCGGCCTGCTCGCCCGGCATGACGGACGCGTCCCGACCCTGCGGGCCCGACGCCCAGGCCGTCAGGCGGCCCACACGCGGCACGACGTAACCCAGGACCACGACCTGGATCAGCACGTAGAGCACCAGCGAGCCCAGCAGCCACAGCTGCGTCACGCTGCCGTACTGCCCGCGCCAGATCAGCGCGAGCCCACTGAGCACCGTCAGCGTACCGCCGATCTTGGGGAAGAAGCTCAGCGTCGAGAACAGCGCGAGGTTGTGCCGCAACGCCGCGCTCGACGGCCGTCCGCGCAGCAGCGCGGCGGAGAAGAAGGTGGGACCGATGCCGATGACGGCGCTCAGCACGTGAATCAGGACGAGCAGTTTCATGGTGACCTCCGGTGAAGCGGGAACTCAGGCGGGAACGGGTGAGGCGGACCGGACGGAGAGCGCGGGAGCGGGCCGCAGGGACCGGGCGAGCGAGACGGTCTCGGGCAGCGGCTCCACCCCGAGTTCGTGCCGCAGCACCTCGCACAGCCGCTCGTAGGCGCGCAGCGCGCGGTGCCGGTTGCCCATGCGGGCGTGCAGCCGCATCAGGCGGCGATGAGCGTCCTCCGAGTACGGGTCGAGGTCGAGGAGGCGCAGGACGACGCTCAGCGCGGCGTCGTGCGCGCCCTGCGCCTCCAGGGTGGTGGCGTGCTCGCGCAACCCGATCAGCTGCCACTCCTCCAGCCGTTCGCGTTCGGCCCGCAGCCACTCGTCGAGCTCGGGGCAGTCGTCGAAGTCGTGCGTGCAGAGCAGACGTCCGGTGGGCGGCGCTCCTCCCGGAGCCTCGCTCCCCGGGAGGAGCGTGTGGAGATCGACGCGCACGTCCGGGTGCAGCGCGAGCGTCTCGCGACCCTCGACGAGCGGGGTGCCCGCGAGCGCCGTCAGCTTGCGCAGGAGATGGACGAGGTTGTTGCGCGCGGCGTCCTCGCGGGTGTCGGGCCACAGCAGCGACGTCAGCCGTGCGCGGCTCGCGTGACCCTCGACGGTGAGGTAGGCGAGGAGCGCGGCGGTCTTGCGTTCGACGGGCCGGTCGAGGCCCAGCGCGTCGCGGACCGTGGCGCGGCCCAGCACCCGCACCAACGTGGAAGCCGTTTCGGTCACCGCACCCTGCTTCATACGTCCTCCAGCGTCGTCGTCCCGGGAAAGAACTGCAGACCGTACCGCTCACCGACCGCCACGAGGCGCGGCACGTCGGGCGGTCCGGGCGCGTCTGGCCAGAACCCCACGGCGGGACGCGCCACCTCGCGCAGGAAGTGCTCGAACCCGGCGGGGCTGTAGGTCACGCACAGGCGGGCCGTGTCGCTGAGCACGTGCAGCGCGTGGGGAACCCCGCGCGGCAGGAGCAGCACCTGACCGGGGGCCGCCTCGGCGTACCGATCGCCGACGTGAACGCCCAGGCGGCCCTCCATCACGGCGATCAGTTCGTCCTCGTGGCGATGGACGTGCACGGGCAGCTCGAAGGAACGGCGGGCGCACAGGTCGAGGACGGCGAGGCGGCCCCCGGTGTCCTCGCCGCTCAGCAGCACGCTGAACCGGTCGGCGCGCAGGTCGTAGGTGTTGTCGCGCGTGACACGGCGCACGAAGACGGGTTCGGTCGGGTTCATACGTCACCTCCAGCTCTGAGGGCAGTGTAGGAAGGGCGCGGTCCGCGCTCATCCCTGATCCGGGGGGGAACTCGCGTCCCCCCCGCCAGGGGGAAGGCGGCACCTATACTGGAGTCAGTCCCATGGCCGTCCCCCTCACCTCGGCGCTGCCCACCTCTCCGACCGCCCTGATCGGACGGGAGCGGGAGCTGGATCAGGTCGCGCAGATCCTGAACTGGCCCGAGGTGGCCCTGCTCACCCTGACCGGCCCGGGCGGGGTCGGCAAGACGCGGCTCGCGCTGGAAGCCGCGCGGGCGCTCGCGCCGCGCTTCCCGGACGGGGTGCTGTTCGTGCCGCTCGCGCCGCTGGAACGCGCCGAGGGGGTACTGCCCGCCGTGGCGCGCGCGCTGGGCGTGCAGGAGTCCGCGCGGAGCCTCGTGGAGACGATCGGCGCGGTTCTCGCGGGACGGGCGCCCCTGCTGGTGCTCGACAACTTCGAGCACGTCATGGACGCCGCGCCGGAGCTCGGACGGTTGATGGGTCTCGCGCCGGACGTCACGCTGCTCGTCACGAGCCGTGAGCGGCTGCGGCTGTACGGCGAGCACGAGTTCCCGGTGCCGCCGCTCGGCCTGCCTCGCCCGCAGGACCCGACGGGCGAGGCGGTCCGGCTCTTCTGCGAACGTGCGCGTGCCGTGCGGCCCGACCTCGTGCTGGGCGAGAACGAGCTGGCGCTCGTGGAGGACATCTGCCGTCAGCTCGACGGGCTGCCCCTCGCGATCGAGCTGGCCGCCGCGCGCACCCGCCTGCTGAGCGTCGCGGCGCTGCGCGACCGTCTCGCGCGGCGGCTGTCGCTCCTGACCGGCGGCGCGCGAGACCTGCCGGAACGGCAACGCACGATCCGCGCCGCCATCGACTGGAGCCACGCCCTGCTCGACCGTGACGAGCAGCGGCTCTTCGCGCGGCTGGGCGTGTTCGTGGGCGGCTTCTCCCTGGAGGCCGCCGAGGCCGTCTGCGGTGAGGACCTCGACGTGCTCGGCGGCCTCGCGTCCCTCGTGGACAAGAGCCTCGTGCAGGTGGACCTCACGGGCTCCACCCGCTACCGGATGCTCGAAACGGTGCGTGAGTACGCGCTGGAGTCCCTGCAGGCGAGCCCCGAGGAGACGGACGTGCGCCGCGCCCACCTCGACTTCTTCCTCGCCCTCTCGGGCCGGGTGGACCGCCTCGTCCAGGGGTACGGGAAACCCGCACTCGCCGCGGTCGTGCGGGCCTTCGAGGAGTGGGAGCTCGAACGGCCGAACATCCTCGCGGCGCTGGAGTTCGCGGCCCGAATCCAGCACGAGGCCGCCCTGTCCGCCTTCGCGAGTCATTTCGCGCCCCTGTCGTCCGCGCGGCTGGACTACGCGTCGGCGTCGCTCGTGAGGGCCGCGCTGGCCAGCGTGCCCCCGGACGGCTCGGCGGCGGGGTGGTTGCGGTACGCGCTGGCGTTCCTCGCGTACCGTCGCGGCCTGTTCGAGGAGGGCCGCGAGTTCGCGGAGGCGAGCGTCGCGACCTTCGAGGCGCGAGGGGACGAGCGCGGCCTCGCGGCGGCACTGCAGGTCCGAGCGTACCTGACCCTGCCCGTGGACGCGCGGGCCGCCGTGCGCGATCTCGAACGGTCCCTCGCGTGGACCCGCCCGCACGACGACCACCTCGTCAGCGTGATGAGCCTCGGCATGCTCGGCAGCGTCGCGTTGTGGCAGGGGCGGCCCGACGAGGCGCGCAGGATCGTCGGGGAGGCCATCGTGCTGACCGAGGAGGCGCACAACTACATCGGCCGGGCCTGGGCGCAGATCATCCTCGCGGCGGTGGACCTGCAGGGCGGCGAGCCCGACCGCGCGCGCGGAGCGCTGCTCGACGTCCTGAGCGTCGGTGAGCAGCTGGGCTCGACGGACCTGCAGGTCTGCGCCCTGTGCGGTCTGGCCGCGTGGGCGGCGCACGAGGGCCGCGGGGTACAGGCGGCGCGCTTCTGGACGGTCGCGACGACGCTCGCCGATCGTCGCAACTACGACCCCGGTCTGGCGCAGGCGCTGTTCGCGCCCCGACTGGCGACGCTGCTGGAACGCGGGGACGAGCCCGACCTGTCACGCGCCGTGCAGGAAGGTCAGGTGCTCGACGCGGCGGACCTCATCCGCCAGCTCATCACGTCCGGCGTGCCCGAGGAGGTCAGGACGGCGGCCACCCCGCGCGCCCCGACGACGTTCACGCTCACCCCACGCGAACGCGAGGTGCTCGCGCTGCTCACGCAGGGCCTGTCGAACAAGCAGATCGCCGCGCGGCTCGGTACCGGCGTGTACACCGTCACGGATCAGGTGAAGGCGGTGCTGGGCAAGCTCGGGGTGCCCAACCGCGCCGCCGCCACCCGCTACGCGCTGGAGCACGGGCTCGTCTAGCGCGCGGCGCTCAGCGGGGCGAGTGGATCACCTTGAGGCTCGTGTACTCCGACGCGCCGGGCATGCCGGGCACGTCCTGACGCCACGTCCAGCGGTTCAGCACGGCCCCCGACGGCGCCTCGTGCGAGCCGACCGGCGGGAGGTAGGCCCCCGAGGGCATGAGCTCCGGCTGGTGGGCGAGACGGAACGGCAACGCCCACGTGAAGTCGCCCGCGCCCGGAATGACCGCCGTGGCCGGCCCGCAGCTCGCGCGGGTGAACTGCTGCGGTCCCGTCACCTTGTACTGGAAGGCGTACTCCGTGTAGGGCGACGCGAACGGTCCCGCCCGGTTGAAGGGCAGCACGCCGAGCCGTTCGACGCGCAGCAGGCCGCTCGTCGGAGTGACCTGCGCCACGCAGCCGTTCGTGAAGGCGTAGTCGGTGCGCGTCAGGGTCAGCGGCGCCTGACCGGACGCCTCGCGGGTCCGGAGGTCCACCGTGAGGGGCACCACGCCCTCCACCTCGGTGGTGATGACGACGTCCATGTCGGCGTGCCGCAGCCGGACCTCGGAACGCAGGACGACCTCGAAGCTGAGGCAGCGCTCCAGCGCGCCGCGCAGGGGCGTGAAGTCGCCGACGAGGCCGGGCCTGAGGATGAACGCGTTGCGCTCCAGGTACGTCCACGCGACGTCCGCGCCCGGACCGGGCGTGCAGCGCGCGCGGAGGTCGTCGGCCTGACGGCGGATCAGTCGCTCGACGCCCGTGACGGCCTGCTCCACCTGCGGTTCGAGCGTCGTCACCCGCTCCCGGCGGACCTCCTCGACCCAGCCCGTCACGAGCGTCGTGAGGGCCTCCAGGGTGAGGCCGCTGGTCCCGTCGAGCTTCGGCGCGACCCTCCTCGTGAACTCGCTCCTGAGCCGCTGCTCGGTGGGACCCTGGGCGAGGGCCGACGTGACGGTCAGCGCGAGCAGCAGGGTGACGAGAGGTGTCCTTCGTGCGTTCATGGTGGGCCTCCTGGCCGTGTCGGCGAGATCACCGTACGGGCCGCGGCGTGGCCGGGACGTGGTCGGAGGATGGGCGGCGCGTCCGGGCGTGCCTCGGGGGCATGCTTCAAGTCCGGTTCACCTCGCTGCCACACGGCGCGTCCCCACGACACGTAGGCTGACCCGCGAAGGAGGACCGCATGACGCAGGACCACCGCCCGTCCGATCTGCCGATGGAGCGCCTCACCGGAGCGCTCGAGGAGGTCGCGCACTTCCACGGCCCCATGCCGACCGGCGTCACCGTCTCCCGGGAGGGCCGTATCTTCGTCAACTTCCCGAAGTGGGGGGACGACGTGAAGTTCACCGTCGCGGAACTGCGGGACGGTCAGCCCGTCCCGTACCCCGACGAGGACACCAACCGGACCCGCGACGACGACCCGGCCGCGGCCTTCGTGAGCGTGCAGAGCGTCGTCGTCGATCCCATGGATCGCCTGTGGGTGCTCGACACGGGCAGCCCGATGTTCCGCCGCACCGAGTACGGCGGCCCCAAGCTGGTGTGCGTGGACCTCGCGACGAACGCCGTGGCCCGGAAGATCCTGTTTCCGCAGGACGTCGCGCTGCCCACCACGTACCTCAACGACGTCCGCTTCGACCTCCGCCGCGGCGCCGCCTTCATCACGGACAGCGCGCAGGACGGACCGAACGGCATCATCGTCGTGAACCTCGAGACGGGCGAGAGCTGGCGGCGCCTGAACGATCACCCCAGCACGAAGGCGCAGCCCGTCACGGAGTTCCTGCCGATGGTGGAGGGCCGTCCGTTCCTGGAGGTCACGCCGAACGCGCCGCCGAAGTCCGGGGCGGGTATGGGCGCCGACGGCGTCGCCATCGGCGCGGACGGCGCGCGGCTGTACTACTGCCCGCTCGGCAGTCGCCGCCTGTACAGCGTCAGCACCGACGCCCTGTGGAACCGCGAACTGAGCGACGAGGAGGTCGCCGCGACCGTCCGGGACGAGGGCGACAAGGGCGGCGGCGCGGACGGGCTGGAGAGCGACGCGGAGGGGCGCGTGTACGCCACGAACTACGAGCAGGGCGCCGTCACGCGCCGCGCGCCCGGCGGGGTGTGGGAAACGATCGTCCGTGACCCGCGCCTGCTGTGGCCCGACACGATGTCCCTCGCCGAGGACGGGTACCTGTACGTCACGGCGAACCAGCTGCACCGTCAGGCGCGCTACCACGAGGGCCGCGACGAGCGCCGCAGGCCCTACACGCTGTTCCGCCTGCGGGTGGACGCGCGGCCCGTGCGGCTGAAATGAACGGGTGGGTCACGTGGGGTGCCGGCCTCACGTGGCCGCGCCGGTAGTCTGGGGCGTGGACCCACAAGACGTCGTTCCGTTCGACCTGCACCGGATGTTCCTCGGGGACTTCCCGCCGCTCTTCCTGCTGGAGATCGTGTTCCGGACGGTGTTCCTGTACGTGTGGCTGCTGCTGCTGCTGCGCGTCGTCGGGCGGCGCGGGCTGGCGCAGCTCAGCATCGTGGAGTTCGGCATCGTCATCGCGCTCGGAAGCGCCGCCGGGGACGGCCTGTTCTACCCCGAGGTGCCGCTCGTGCACGCGATGCTGGTGATCCTGCTCGTGATCCTGATGCAGAAGGGCCTGACGGTGCTCATCAACCGGAGCGAGACGGTCGAGACGTTCGTGGAGGGCCGCCCCGTCTGCGTCGTGGAGGACGGCCGCGTCCGGCTCGAAGGGCTGCCGTCCATCGGGCTCTCCACCGAGGAACTGTTCGAACGGCTGCGGGAGCGCGACGTGGCGCAACTCGGGCAGGTGAGGTACGCCTTCCAGGAGCAGAGCGGGAACCTCAGCGTGTTCCTCTTCCCGGACGCGGACGTGCGGCCGGGCCTTCCACTGGTGCCGCCCGACGATCTGCGGACGCCGACGAAGGTGCCGTTCAGCGCCGACCCGACCGCCATGATCGCCTGCACGAACTGCGGGAACGTCGTCCCGCAGGGCGACCGACCGTTCCCCTGCCCGCGCTGCGGCCGGGTACGCTGGGTGAGGGCGACGCTCCAGACCGACGTCGCGCGATGACCGCCGCGTCGCGTCGACCGTTCCTTCCGCCGACGCGCACCCTGCCCGACGGTGACCGGGCGTTCGACTTTGTGCTGACGCCCTCGACCCGCCGAGATGCTAGGGTGCCCCTCGGGCCCCGCGTCGTGCGGGCGCCGCGCAGAAGGGGAGGACGATGGAACTCGATGGACAGAACAGGGTGAACGCCTCACCCGAGCGGGTGTGGGCCGCGCTGAACGATCCCGCCGTGCTGGAGCGCTGCGTGCCCGGCCTGTCGGGCGTGACACGCGACGGGGACGTGCTGACCGCCGCGATGGAATTGACCTTCGGCTCGGCGCGCGGGACGTACCGGGGGCAGATCCGCGTTCTGGAGGAACGCGCGCCGGAATACGCCCGGCTCGCGGCGGAGGGCCGTTCGCCCGTCGGGATGCTGCGGGGCGAGGCGACCGTACGGCTCGAACGGAGCGGTGAGGGAACGCTCGTGCGCTGGCAGGGCAGTTCCAGGCTGGGCGGGGTCCTCGCGTTCGTCGGACGCTCGGTCCTGCAGGGTGTGGCGAGGTCGCATGCCGAGGCGTTCTTCGCGCGACTCGACGAGGAGTTGCGCGCGACCTGAGGGCGGACCGGGATCGGCAGGGTGCTGCGGGAGCCCGTTGTGTCGGGACGTGCCGGACGGGGCACGCGGGACCACCTCACCGCTCGGCGCGGGCAGCGCGAGCGGGTCGAGGGTGGAGTTCAGCACGCAGGCGCTCCCGACGATGGTGTCGTTGCACGGCGAACTGCGTGACGGGGACCGGGTCGTCGGAGAGGTGTCCGGCTCGAGCGGTCTCGTGGACCCCGAGCAGCACCTGACGGTCACGCTGGAACGCGAACGGTACGCGGTGACGCTGCGCCGCCCCTGAGGAGACGTGCATGACGAGGCGGCGCGGGTTCGTCACCCGCGCCGCCGTCCGGCGACCGACGTTCGAGGACGGGCAGGGCGGGGGCGCCGTGCGGCATGGGCGTCCTCTCTGGGAGCGCTCTCAGCTCAGGAGGAGGCCGCCGGTCGCGCCGAACACGCCGCCGGTGCTGTAGCTCGAATCCTCGGAGGCGAGGAACACGTACAAGGGCGCGATCTCGGCCGGTTGCCCCGGACGTTTCATGGGCGTCTCGCTGCCGAACTGCTCGATCTTCTCCTGCGGCTGACCTCCGGTGGGCTGCAGGGGCGTCCAGAAGGGCCCTGGCGCGACGGCGTTCACGCGGACGCCCTGTTCGGCCACCTGCTGCGCGAGCGCCTGGGTGAACGCCACGATCGCCGCCTTCGTCGGGGCGTAGTCGAGCAGCATCGGCGAGGGCTGCGACGCCTGGATGGACGCGGTGTTGATGATCGTGGCGCCCGCCGGGAGGTGCGGCATGGCGGCCTTCGTGATCCAGAACATGGCGTAGACGTTCGTGCGGAACGTCGCGTCGAACTGCTCGGTGGAGAGGTCCGCGATCTGCTTGACCGCCTGCTGCTTGCCGGCGTTGTTCACGAGCAGGTCGAGCCCGCCGAGTTCGCGGACGGCGTCCTCGACGAGCTTCACGCAGAAGGCCTCGTCGGTGATGTCGCCGGGCAGGGCGACGGCGCGGCGGCCCGCCTCCTCGATGAGGGCGATCACCTCGCGCGCGTCCGTCTCCTCCTCGGGGAGGTAGTTGATGGCGACGTCGGCGCCCTCGCGGGCGTACGCGATGGCGACGGCGCGGCCGATGCCGCTGTCGCCGCCCGTGATGAGCGCCTTGCGGCCCGCGAGGCGGCCCGTGCCCCGGTAGCTCCGCTCGCCGTGATCGGGTGCGGGGTTCATGGCGTGCGTGTCGCCGGGCGCGTCCTGAGGCTGGCGGGGAAAGGGCGGAGCGGGGTACTTCCTGGTGGGGTCCTGCGTCATGCGGTCCTCCTTCGCGGGTCAGCCTACGAGCGTCGGGGGAGCGTCACGTGGCACCGGGGTGAACCGGACTTGATTCATGGGCGGTTTCCGCGCTCGCGTCGGCGCGCGAACGTGCGTGACGTGACCGTTCGGACGTTCCCTTCAGCCGTTCTCACCGCGCGGCGCGTGGCCGCCGAGGGTGAGGCCCGCGTGCAGGGTGTCGAGCAGGACCTCGAAGCTGCGGTCCACGCCGAGCGGCAGGCCGAAGCCGCCGCCGAGTTCGAGGGACACGAACCCGCGCAGCGCGGCCCGCAGGACGCGCACGTGGTGCAGGGCGTCCTCGCCCTCGTGGCCGTAGCCGCGCAGCACGGCCAGGATCAGGTTCACGTACGCGCCGCCGATTCGGCGTGACTCCTCGCTCTGCGCCGCGACGGGCAGTTCCATCGCGGCGTACAGGCCCGGGTGGGCGCGGGCGTAGTCGCGCTGGGCGTGCGCGAGCGCGTGGAGGGCGTCACGGCCGGAGCGTCCGGCGGCGGCGTCGCGGCTGACGTCGAGGAGCTCGCGGTAGCCGCGCCGGGTGAGGCCGTCGCGCAGCGCGTCGAGGCTCTGGACATGGTTGTACAGCGAGGGCGGCTTCACCCCGAGTTCCGCCGCGAGGCGGGCGACGGTGAGCGCGCCGAGACCCTCGCGGTCGGCGACCTGCGCGGCGGCGTCGAGGACGCGGTCCGCGTCGAGTCCGGCGCGCGGCACTAGCGCAGGCCCCGCAGGAACGTGAGGACGCGCGGCGTGACGAGGTCGGGCTCCTCCACGTGCGGGTAGTGGCCGGAGCCCTCGACGAGCATCAGCTCGCCGTGCGTGCGCTCCGACACCCAGCGGCCCTCGGCGCTCGCGTCGGGGAAGTCCGGGTCCTTCGTGCCCATCACGACGAGGGTGGGCGCGTGGACTTCGCTCACGAGGGGCTCGGTGTCGGCCTTGCTGGCGAAGATCATGGCTTTCAGGGCGTGCATGCGGCCGGGCTCGGCGAGGTTGGCGCGGACGCGGGCCTCGTACGCGGCGTGATCGGCGGCCTGACGGGCCGGGAAGAGGCTCTTGCGGTAGGTCATCCAGAACGCGAGGTTCCAGGGGCCGCCGAACAGGAGCTTCATGGCGGGGCGCATGTACCACGGGGAGGGAAGGTCGCGGGTGACCGGGCCGATCAGGACGAGGCCCGCGACGCGTTCGGGGCGGTCGTGGGCGGCCCACAGGGCGGATCCGGCGGCGAAGCTGTTGCCGAGGATGACCGCGCGCGAAGCGCCGAGGTGGTCGATGAGGGCGAGGGCGTCTCGTCCGACGGCGTGCGCGCCGTAGTCGTCCCAGGTGGCGTCGGTGTCGCCGTGGCCGCGCACGTCCATCGTGACGACGCGGTACCCGGCGGCGTGGAGGGCGGGCGCGAGGAGGCGGTACTGGCCGCGCAGGTCGCCCATGCCGGGAATGGCGAGGACGAGGGGACCGTCACCGTGCGTGTCGTCGTAGGCGAGGCGGCCCTGCGGGGTGACGAGGTACTCCGTGCTGGGCGGTGTGGCGGCGTGGGTGTGGGCGGCTGCGGTCAGGGCGGTCAGGGCGAGCGCACGGTGGTTCATGACTCCTCCTATTGGTATTCGTATTTTGACTAATAGTATTAGTTTTGTCAAGTGCTCGAGCTGGAGACCTGCTCCCCGGTCGACCACGGCGATGACGCACCCATCACTTCACCCGGAAGAACACGTCACCTCGCCGCTGCCCTCGCCGAAGAGAGGGCCCGGCCACGTCGATCGAGCTCCGCGCGCGAGACGCCGCCCACCGCGTACAGCGCCGACGCCTCCCGGTACGCTCGCTCCGCCGCCGCGAGGGCCACCTTCGGGTCCAGCACGGCCTTCCCGGCGGGCGCCTCCCCTGCCTGCACGCGCGCGAGCACGGCGCGCGCGCTCGTCAGGTCCGCCGATCGATTCTGCACCTCCACGCGGGCGACGGCGCCCACGGCGTACAGCTCACGGGCCGTCTGCAGGTCCGCCTCGGCCTGCCACGCGGCCTGACGGGCCGCGCGGACCGCCGCGGGATCCGGACCCACGGGAACGGTCGTGGAATCCTTCCGACCCGGTGCCGCGCTCGCCGTCGCCGTACCGGGCCCGAGCGCCGCGACGCCCGTCAATCCGCCCGGGTCCACGATGCGCCCCGCCGCGTCACGAATCATGACGTGCACGTGATAGCCCGTCGAGTTGCCCGTCGTGCCCTCGTACCCCAGCGCCGCGCCCGCCTGGGCCTTCTGACCGGACGCGGGCCCCACGTACCCACCGAGATGCCCGAACGTGACGCTCGCGCCGGACGACGCGACGAGCTTCACCCAGCGGCCCAGCCCGCTGAAATTCCCCTTCGCGTCACGCTGCTCGCCCCGGAAGACCTTCCCGGTGAAGGGCGCGTGGATGGCGGCTCCCTTCGCGCCGTCCCGTCCGGGCTGCCCGAGCGCGACGTCCCAGCCGTTGTGTCCGCTCACGCCGTACCCGTAGACGTCCACCGTACCGCCGGTCTCCGGGTCCGCGTGGCTCGGGTGCGCCCCGAAGCCCTGCGTGACGCGGTACCCCGCGCTGCCCGCCACCGCCGCGAGGAACGCGCGCGCGGCCGCGCTCTCGGGATACGACACGACCGGAGCCGCGCACGCGGGCAGCGCGAGAAGAGCGGAGAGGACGAGGGCCCCGGCGTGACGGGCCCGTGACTTGCTGATCATGGCTCCTCCCGAACGTCCGGATCTGCCGGACGTGACTGGGCCGAGTTTCCCGCGCGCGCGTTCAGGGTCCGCGAGGGGGTTGTTCAGAATCAGAGTAGAGGCCCCGGCGCGGACCGTGGTGGGAAGCGCGCGGCGCGACCATGCGCCACCCGGACGTCCCGGGACGTGTAGGCTGGAGGCGCACCACCTCACCGTCACCGGGACGTCCCTGGGCGTCCGCCGACCTCACCCGCGCGGGTTCGTCGCCCTCCCGGCTGCTGCGACCCGACCCGGGCGTCCCCTCCCGCAGGAGCGACGCATGAGCACCACCGACGCCACCCGAACCGACGTCCACCCCACCGTCCAGTTCTTCGAGGACATGCTCGACCACGTCTTCGTCGATCCCGAGCGCACCCTCGTCGAGCGCGGGGCGGGGTACGCCCTCGCGACCACGTTCGCGTCCTCGCCCGACCTGAACCTCGTCTACGTCGAGCCGGGCGACGCCGCGCCCTTCGACCCGGTCGCCCTCGCGGCCCGGCTCGGCGAACTCCGGGTGCCCTTCCTGTGCGTGGTCACGCCGGGCGGCGTGAGCGCCGGCGCGAGCGACGCCCTCACGGGCGCGGGCATCCCGCCGCTGAGCGAGCTGCCGATCATGACCGTGTCGTTCGACCGCCTTCGCGAGCAGGACGCCGACGTGCCCGGGCTGGACATCGGGCGTGTCCGCACGTCCGAGGACTGGAAGGCATGGTGCGCCGCGTGCGGCGACGCCTTCGACTTCACCGAGGAGTTCGCGCGGAGCGCCGAGGCCGCGCTCCGCGCCTCGGCGCTCGATCCCGCGTCACGCGCGCGCTACTACGTCGCTCGACTGGACGGAGAACCCGTCGGGACGACCCTCGCGGTGCTGGGGCGGCAGGAGGTGGGGCTGTGGTGCATCGGCACGGCGAAGGCCGCGCGTCGCCGCGGCGTCGGAGCCGCCATGACCACCGCACCGCTGCTCGACGCGCGGGGGGAGGGTTACACGACCGCGCGGCTCGGCGCGACGCCGATGGGATTTCCCGTGTACGAACGGCTCGGCTGGACCGTCGAGCACCGCTCGCCCTTCCACCTGTTCCAGCCTCCCGGCGTGGGGGCGACGCACGCATGACGGGCAGGTGAGGGACAATCATTCGCGTCCACAACCGGCGCTCAGCTTCGGGGCGTAACGTCCGGGCAGTCCACCGGGAGCACGCCGACGCTCCCGGTGGAGAAGGGAGTTCGTATGGACGACGAGCGAAGCTTGGCCGAGCGGCAGGAGCGCGGCGAGATCGTCATCTCCCCCGACGCGCAGGACCGTGAAGGCGAACAGGAGGCCAACGAGAGCCCCACGGAGCGCGCCGTGAAGTTCCAGCAGCATCAGGAGGGCGGGATCGTCCCGGACGACGAGGACGGCTGAGCGGAACTTCAGGGTGGACGCCTGTCGTGGCGCCGGAGTCGAGCGTGGAGCGTGGCGGGCGGGCCAAGGTGCCCGCCCGCCACGCGGGGCTGGGTTCAGGAGGGCTTGAGGATCATCAGGACGAGCAGGAGCGTGCCGAGGGTGGCGGCGAGCATGTGCAGGGCGCTCACCTGCTTCAGCAGGACCTCCGTGGCGCTCGTGGCGCTCACACTGAGCGTGCCGTCCGGGGAGACGTTCACGGAGGTGGGGAGCACGTCGCCCCCTTCTCCGCGCGTGAGGGCGAGCAGCCGCCTCTCGCGCGGGAAGGCGAACGCGATCACCACGATCTGCACGAGCGCGTACAGCACGAGGCTCCCGACGAGCCACAGCTGGGTGACGGGACCGTAGCTGCCCACGAGGAGGAGCGCGATGCCGGTGAGCACCGCGAGGGTCCCGCCGATCTTCGGGAAGAAGGTGAGCCGGTCCGCGAGTTCGAGGTTGTGCCTCAGCGCGTCGCCGCGCAGGCCGGGGCGCAGGAGCAGCAGACCGAAGTACGTCGGGCCGATGCCGATGACGGCGGAGAGGACGTGGACGAGGACGAGCAGTTTGAGCATGGGAACCTCCGGGTCCGGACGCGCGATGAGGATACTGTGAGGAAACTTCAGATCACTGTACCCCATCGGGTTCCCACGTCGAACATCAGCGAGCGAACGGCTTCCGACCGCGAGGCGACGGCCGACCTCGTCCGACGCTCCTCACATGCCCAGCACGGGATGAGGCTCGTACGGCGCCTCCAGCATCCCGAGGTCCTCCTCGGACAGACGCAGGTCCAGCGCGCCCACCGCGTCCGTGAGGTGCTCCATCCGGCTCGCCCCGATGATCGGCGCGGTCACCCCGGAACGCGAGAGGAGCCACGCGAGCGCCACCTGCGCGGGCTTCACGCCCAGTCGAGCCGCCACCGTGGTCACCGCGTCCAGCACCGCGAAGTCGCCCGGCGTGCGGTACATGCCCTGCGCGAACGAGTCGCTCGCCGCGCGCGTGGTGCGCGCCTCGCCCCCGGCGCGGTTCCCCGCGAGGAAACCGCGCGCCAGCGGACTCCAGGGGATGACGCCCACGCCGTCCTCCACGCACAGCGGGATCATCTCGCGTTCCTCCTCGCGGTACACGAGGTTGTAGTGGTTCTGCATGCTCACGAAGCGCGTGAGGCCCAGCCGGTCCGCGGCGTGCTGCATCTTCGCGAAGCGGTACGCGGGCATGCTGCTCGCGCCGATGTAACGCACCGCGCCCATCCGCACGAGGTCGTGCAGGGCCGTCATCGTCTCCTCGATCGGCGTCTCCTCGTCGAAACGATGAATCTGGTACAGGTCGATGTAGTCCGTCCCGAGCCGCTTCAGGCTCGCCTGCACCGCGTCCATGACGTGCTTGCGCGACAGGCCGCGGTCGTTGGGCCCCTCGCCCATCCGGTTGAAGACCTTCGTCGCGACCACCACCTGGTCTCGTCGCGCGAAGTCACGCAGGGCCCGGCCGAGGATCTCCTCGCTCGCACCGAGCGAGTACACGTCGGCCGTGTCGAAGAAGTTGATGCCGTGCTCCAGCGCCGCCCGAATGAAGGGGCGGCTCTGATCCTCCGGCAGCACCCAGTCGCGCCACGCGGGGTCGCCGTACGTCATGGTGCCGAGGGAGAGACGCGAGACCTTGAGACCGCTCTGACCGAGTCGTACGTAGTCCACGATCCATCCTAAGCGGGCGCGGTCTCGGGTTCGGGAAGCGTTCCTTCACGCGCGACGGCGGCCTGTCGGTGCAGGGTCGGCGCGAGCGCCCGGTACGTCTCGCGGTAGGCGTCCAGGAGTTCGCGGTAGCGGACGTGACGCTCGGCGTCGGGCTCCACCGTCCGGGCGGAGCGGACCATGGCGCGCGCCGCCTCGGGAATGCTGGCGTACTCGCCCGCGCCCACGGCGGCGAGCACCGCCGAGCCCAGCGCGGGCGCGTCGGGCACCTCGGTGAGTTCGAGCGGGAGTCCGCTGACGTCCGCGTGGATCTGCAGCCACAGTTCGGAACGGGTGGCGCCGCCGCACACCACGACGCGCCTCGGCTCGTAGCCGCCGGCGCGCATCGCGCTCAGGACGTCCTCGGTGCCGTACGCGACGCCTTCGAGCACGGCGCGGAACAGGTGCGCGGGCGTGTGGGCGAGCGTGAGGCCGCTGATCACGCCGCGCGAGTCCGGGTCGGTGTGAGGGGTGCGGTTCCCCTGGAAGTGCTCCAGCACCACGAGGCCGTCCGCGCCGGGCGGCAGGGCGGAGGCGCGCTCGCCGAGCTCCTCGTACGAGGCGCCCTCGCCGAGCAGCCGGCGCAGCCACGCCACGACGGAGCCCGTGCTGGTCTGCCCGCCCTCCACGACGTGCAGGCCCGGCACGACCGCGTCCGGGTAGGAGCCCCACATGCCGCGCGCGCTGAGCTCGCGGTCGCTGAGGCCGAGGTGCAAGTGGGACGAGCCCGTGATGAACGCGAGCGAGCCGGGCTCCACCACGCCGAGGCCGGGCATCGCGACGAACGCGTCCGCGCCGCCCTGCACGACGGGCGTACCCGCGCGCAGCCCGAGGTGCTCCGACGCCCTCCGGGTGAGGCCGCCGATCATCTCGCCCATCGGGACGACCTCATGCGGGAAGCGGGCGAGAGCCTCCTCCAGTCCCACCGCGCGGTAGAGGCCCGTCTGGAAGCCGCCGCGCGAGCGGTCGTAGTGCCAGCGGATGGAGGTGTTGTTGAGGCTCGCGGTGAGGCGGCCCGTGAGGTGCAGGTTGAGGTAGTCCTGGTACTCGCACAGCGTCACGGCCGCGTCGAAGTTCGCGCGTTCGTTCTCCAGCAGCCACAGCGCCTTCGGGGCCATCCACTCCGCGCTGACGGGGCCGTACCCGTTGACGCGCAGCGCGGGATCGCCGCACGCCGCGATCCGCGCGGCCTGCTCGCCGGACCGCACGTCCATCCAGATCAGGGCGGGGCGGACGGGCTCGCCGCGCGCGTCGAGCGCGACGACGCTGCAGGAGGTGGTGTCGAGCGCGAGCGCGAGCACCTCGTCGGGCGAGACCCCCGACCCGCGCAGGACCCGACGTGTGGCCTCGCCGAGCGCGCGCCACCAGTCGCCGGGGTCCTGCTCGGCCCAGCCGGGGCGGGGGAAGCGCGTCGGGTACGCGGACGACGCGAACGCGACGGGACGGCCGCGCGGGTCGAAGAGCGCGGCGCGCAGACTCTCGGTGCCCCCGTCAATCCCAAGCAGGTACGGCATGCGTCACCTCCGTGAGGACGCGCGCCGGGTCGGCGAGGAGCCGCCCGAGCGTGCGGAGGAACAGCGCGGCCTCCACGCCGTCGAGGGCGCGGTGGTCGGCGCTGAGGGTGAGCCGGACGGTCCGGGCGACGCGGATGGCGCCGCCCTCGGCGATCACCTCGTCCGCCGCGGCGCCCACGGCGAGCATCGCGACGTTCGGCGGCAGGATCACGGCGCCGAACTCCTCCACCCCGTACATCCCGAGGTTCGAGACGCACAGCGTGGCGCCCGTCACGTCGTCCGCGCGTGCCCGCCCGGCCACGACGCGGGCACGGACGTCACGGACGCGGGCGCCGACGGCCTCCACGCCGAGCCGGTCCGCGTGCCGCACGACGCAGGTCACGGGACCCTGCGGGGTCGCGGCGATCACGCCGACGTGCACCTCCCCGAGGAGACGCAGGCCGTCTCCCTCGACGACGGCGTTCACGCGCGGGTGCTCGCGGGCGGCGAGGGCGGCGGCGCGGACGAACACGTCGCCCAGGGTGAAGACACGGCCACGCGCCCGTTCGGTGTCCACCTCCCGCACGAGCCGGGTGAGGTCCACGCGGACACGCACGTAGAAGTGCGGGACCTCCCGTGTGGACCTCTGCGTCGCGCGCGCCGTGGCGAGCTCGGCGCGGCTCAGGGGGAGGTACTCGCCCGGGTCGGGCCGGTCGGGCGTGGCGCGCGG
>NZ_KI912674.1:39281-117320 GCF_000519345.1 Deinococcus pimensis DSM 21231 | reverse complement strand
GTCACGCGGGCGAGGTCCACTCCGAGCTCACGCGCGAGCCGCCGCGCGGACGGCGAGGCCGCCGGGCGGTCGGATGTGGGCCGGGTGGCCGTGGGCGCCGGGAGAATCACCTCGTTCGGGGTCGGCTCCTGTGACGGAGGTGGCGCGTCCTCGTGCGGTGAGGTCTCCCCCGCCGACTCGACGTGGAGGCGCGCGATCACCTCGCCCACCTTCACCACCGTGCCGGGCGGCGCGAGGATCTCCGCGAGGACGCCGCCGCGCAGGGCGGGCACCTCCGCGACGATCTTGTCGGTCTGCACGTCGAGCAGCACGTCCCCGCGCCTCACCTCCTCGCCGGGCGCGCGGTGCCACTCGACGATCTCGGCGTCCTCCATCGTCTCGCCGAGCCGGGGCAGCACGACGTCCTCACGCGTCACGCGCGCCTCCCCAGCAGGCGCAGCGCGGCCCGCTCGATCCGGAGGGGCGTGGGGACGGACGCCTCCTCCAGCGCGGGCGCGACGGGAATCGGGACGTCCTCCCCGGCGAGACGCATGGGAGGCTCCTCCAGCCAGTCGAAGGCGAGTTCGGTGACGCGCGCGGCGAGCTCGGCGCTCACGCCGCCCGTGAGGGTGTCCTCCGTGACGATCAGGACGCGGCCCGTGCGGCGCGCGGACGCCACGACGGGCTCCAGGTCGAGGGGGCAGAGGGTGCGCAGGTCGATCACGTCGGCCTCGACGCCGCGCGCCGCGAGGGCCTGCGCCGCGTCGAGGCAGCGGTGCAGCATCCGCGAGTAGGTGACGACGGTGACGTCGCGGCCCTCGCGGCGACGGACGGACACGCCCGGCGGGGGCGCGTGCGCGCCCAGGTCGCTCCGGGTGGTGTAGAGCGCCTTGTGCTCGACGAACACGACGGGGTCGGGTTCGCGCAGCGCGGCGAGGAGCAGGTGGTGCGCGTCCGTGACGGTCGCGGGCACGTAGAGGCGCAGGCCGGGCGTGTGCAGGAACCACGCCTCCAGCGACTGGGAGTGCTGCGCGCCCGCGCTGCGGCCCGTGCCGCCCTGGGTGCGCAGCACCAGCGGAACGCCCGTCTGCCCGCCGAACATGCTGCGGGCCTTGGCGGCCTGGTTGACGATCTGATCCATCGCGAGGGCGGCGAAGTCGACGTACATGAGCTCCACGACGGGCCGTAGACCCGCCAGGGCCGCGCCGACGGCGGCGCCGACGATGCCCGCCTCGGAGATGGGCGTGTCCAGGACGCGGTCCTCACCGAACTCGTCGAGGAGTCCGGAGGTGACGCCGTACGCGCCGCCGTAGCGGCCGACCTCCTCTCCCAGGATCACGACGTGAGGGTCGCGGCGCAGCCCCTCACGCAGGGCCTCCCTCAGCGCGTCACGGTAGGTGGTGGTGTCGACGGCGGTCGTCACGCGCGTGCCTCGCCTTCGGGGTACACGAGTGCGTGGTAGGCGTCCACGCTGGGGGGCGCGGGGCGGTCGGGGGCGTACACGTCCTCGTGCAGGGCGGCGAGATCGGGTGGGGGCGCGGCGAGCGCGAACGCGACGGCGTCGTCCATCTCGCGCCGGGCGTCGTCCCGCATGGCCGTGAGGGTATCGTCGTCGAGGACGTCCTCGCCTCGCAGACGGTCGGCGAGGCGCGCGACGGGGTCGCGGGAGCGGCCCTCGCGTTCCTCCTCCTCGGTGCGGTAGGGACTGCGGTCCTTGCGGGCGTGCCCGTAGAAGCGAAAGCAGTCGAGCGTGACGAGCGCGGGCCGGCCCTCGCGGGCGTCCGCGAGGACCTGCGTGGCCGTCTCGAACACGGCGGTCGCGTCGGACGCGTCCACCGTGACGCCCCGGAGGCCGAAGGCGCGGGCGCGCGCGTCGAAGTCGAGGCTCGCGGCGGCCCGGTCGATGCGGGTGCCCATCCCGTACTGGTTGTTCACGCAGGCGAACACGACGGGAAGCCTCCAGAGCGCGGCGAGGTTCATCGACTCGTACAGCACGCCCTGCTGCATGGCGCCGTCCCCGAAGAACGCGACGGACACGTTCCCGCTTCCCAGATGCCGCGCCGCGAGGGCCGCGCCGACGACGTGCGGGATGCCGCCGCCCACGATGGCGTTCGCGCCGAGGTGCCCGAGCGTCACGTCCGCGATGTGCATGCTGCCGCCGCGCCCCCGGCAGGACCCGGCGGCCTTCCCGGCGATCTCGGCCATCATGCGTCTCGGGTCGCCGCCGCGCGCGAGGAACACGCCGTGACCCCGGTGGTGCGTGGTAAAGGTGTCGCCGGGCCGCATGGCGAGGCCGAACCCGGCGGCGGCGCCCTCCTCGCCGATGGAGAGGTGCAGCATCGTCCCGGCGGTGCCGCCGCGCACGAAGAGCTCGCCGACGGCCTCCTCGAAGGCGCGAATGCGGACCATGACGCGCAGCAGGTCGAGGGGGGAAGTCACGCGGCTCACCGTCCGCGCGCGAGCGCCCCGAGGGCGAGTTCCGCGCCCACCCGCACGGCCTCCACCATGCTGCCGGGGTTGGCGATCCCCTGCCCGGCGATGTCGAAGGCGGTGCCGTGATCCACGCTGGAGCGCACCTTCGGCAGGCCCGTCGTGACGCTCACGGTGCGGTAGAAGTCGTACATCTTCGAGGCGATGTGGCCCTGGTCGTGGTAGAGCGAGATCACGGCGTCGAAGCGGCCCTCCACGCCCTGATGGAAGACGGAGTCGGCGGGCACGGGACCGACGGCGCGGATGCCGCGCTCCTGCGCGAGACGGACGCCGGGTTCGAGTTCGGTCATCTCCTCGTCGCCGAAGAGGCCGTGCTCGCCGCCGTGCGGGTTGAGGGCGGCCACGGCGATGGTGGGGTCCGCGATCCCGTAGGTGCGCAGCGTCGCCTGGACGTGCTCCAGGAGCTCCACGAGGCGTTCCTTGGTGATGAGCTCGATGGCGCGTTTGAGGCTCACGTGGCGGGTGAGGAAGAAGATGCGCAGCCGGTCCACGACGAACATCGTCTCGACGTGCGCGCCGAAGAGCGCGCCGAGCGCCTCGGTGTGGCCGGGGTAGGGGACGCCCGCCGCCTTCCACGCCTCCTTGTGCAGGGGCGCGGTGACGATGCCGTCGGCGCGTCCGGCCTTCACGAGCGCGGCGGCGGCCTCCAGGTACTTCGCGCTGGCCTCGCCGCAGGCGGCGCTGACCTCCCCGAAGCGCCACGCGTCCGGCGCGGGGTAGGGCACGTCGTGGACCTCCACGCGGTCCAGGGCGTCCGTGAGGCCGAAGTGCCGCGCCTGCGCCTCCAGAACGGCGTGCGAGCCGACGAGCACGAGCCGGGCGTACTCGCTCGCGGTGGGCACGGCCTTCAGGGCGATCTCGGGGCCGATGCCGGCGGGATCGCCGACGGTGACGGCGAGCGTGACTTCAGGCGCGGGTCGGGTCATGGGGAACTCCTCGCGGCGGGTCTCCGGCGTCGGCCGGGCGGGGGGGCGTGTGTGTCTGGTCGAGCGTGAGGATGAGGTCGGCGAGACGGGTGAGGGCGTCGTCACCGCCGATGCGTCCGCCCTTCGTGGCGATCCACAGGCCCGCGTGGGGGCCGTCCCGCAGACGGCACAGACCCACGACGGGGTCGGGAAGCGCGACGGGGGTCAGGGCGGTCGCGCCGAGCTGCTCCACGACCGTCTCGGCGGTGAGGCCTCCGCCGAGGACGAGACCGAGCACGTCGCCGTGAGAGAGGCGGGCGCGGACCGCGGCGGCGAGTTCCGCGAGGGCGGGGTCGTGGGGGCCGCGGACGGGGCGGTAGAGCACCTCGACGTCCGTGCGGTCGGTCCAGCGCAGACGTTCGATCTGACGGGCGACGGCGTCGCTGGTGCTGCCCTGCACGACGAGCACGCGTGGGGCGCGGGGCGCGTGGGTGAGGGCGGCCATCAGCGGTCCGGCGTCCACGACGAGGGTGTCGCCACGCTCGAAGCCGGGGCGGACGAGGCGTGCGGCGGCGACCACGTCGGTGGGGGTGCGCGCGTCGGGAATCCACCAGGTCCCGTGGTCGAGGCGCTCGGCGGGGCCCGTGACGACGTGCGGCAGGCCGGGAATGCCGGTGACGTGCGGGGCGAGGTCGATGCGTTCCTCGTGGTCCACCTCCTGCCAGCCACGTTCGGTGCGGCGGCCCGCCTCGGGGTAGGCGGGGCACAGGACGCCGCGCAGGGGCCGCAGCAGGTCGGCGAGCACGAGGAGTTCGTCGCGGACGTGACCGCGCAGGGTGGTGTCGACGCGGCGGGCCCAGCGGACGTCGTGACCGTTCAGGGCGCTCCGGAGGGTGCGCGTGAAGGTCAGGACGCGGTCGCGGGCGTCCGGGGGGTCGAGGTCGCGGGTGCGGAGGTCGTAGACGGCGGCATCCGCGTCGGGCGCGGGCGTGGGCTCGAACAGGACGCGGGTGGCGAGCCCGTTGGAGCGCAGCAGCGCCGCGTAGGCGGCCGCGCCCGTGAGATCGTCGGCGAGTACGACGAGCACAGCTCCTCCTTCCAGGAAGGGACGTCGAGGAGAGCCTGAGGGCAGGGGGTCCGTGAGATCGTGGGATCGTCAGCGGGACACTTGACAGGTCATCAGACAACTTACACACTAGGAACGTCCAACGCATCCGTCAAGAGACCCCCTCATCGGGCCGCGCCGCCGGCGTTCCGCCCGCCTCCGAGAGGACACCTCCCTTGAATTCCGCGCACCCCACCGACGCCGTGGCGCGTCCTTCACGCGCCAGCCTCGCCGAGCAGGTCGCCCGCACCCTGAGCGACCGCGTCGCCGACGGCACCTACCCACCCGGCAGTCAGCTCCCCACCGAGGGCGAGCTGATGGAGACCTTCGGCGTGGCCCGCACCGTCGTCCGCGAGGCCCTCGCGAAGCTCCGCGCCATCGGCGTCGTGCAGGTCTTCCAGGGCAAGGGCGCCTTCGTGTCGGACGTTCCGCTCGACGTGCTGCTGCTCAACATCCGGCGCCTCAGCCCCGGCGAGACCCTGCTGCCGCACGTGTGGGAGATGCGCGAGATCCTCGAGACGCGCGTCGCCTTCCTCGCCGCCCTGCGCCGCGACGACGACGACCTCGCCCGGCTGGAGGACGCCGTGCTCGCCATGGAGGCCGCCCTCACGCGCGGCGAGATCGGCCTGCCCGAGGACGAGGCCTTCCACCGCCACCTCATGCGCGCCGCGAAGAACCCCGTCGTGGAGAGCGTCATGCACGAACTCTCCGCGCTCGTGAACGCCTCGCGCCGCTCCTCCCTGGAACGCCAGCACCGCCCACGCGCCTCCAACGACGAGCACCGCCTCATCCTGCGCGCCGTCCGCGACCGCGACGCCGACGCCGCCGCGGCCGCCATGCAGACGCACCTGCGCCACGGTCTCCCCCGCCCCCGCTGACCCGCCCGAGTCCGCCGCGCCCCGCAAAGGAGAAGTGAGAGGAATGACGACCGTTCCCGCCCCCCTGCCCGGCGTCCGGGCCGTGTACGACCTCAGCGTGCCCCTCTACCACAACTGCCCCGCGTGGCCCGACTACGATCCCGCCCTCGTGAGCCGCGACTACCAGGCGGCCTTCCACGGCTTCAACGCCGAGACGGTCCGGATGAACACCCACACGGGCACGCACGTGGACGCTCCCTTCCACTTCTTCGACGAGGGCCGCACGATCGACCAGGTGCCGCTCGACGCATGGATGGGCCCGGCCCTGTTCATCGACCTGCGCCACAAGCTCGCCGACGAACCCATCACGGAAGCGGACCTCGCACCTTCGCTCGGCGCGCTCGACGAGGGCGACTTCGCGGTGCTCGTGACGGGCTGGGTCTCGCGGCGCGGCGTGAACCGCGACTACCTCACCCGCTGGCCCTACCTCACCGGAGAAGGGGCGCGCGCGCTGATCGACGCGGGCGTCAAGGGTGTCGGCATCGACACCCTCTCCATCGGCGGGTACGGCGGCCCCGAGAAGGGCCGTCCCCCTCACGAGGTGATCCTCGGCGCGGGCCGCGTCATCGTCGAGGAGCTCGACGTGCCCGAACACTTCCTCGACGGACGCAAGCGCGTCCTGTGCGCCGCGCCGATCCTGCTGCGCGGTTGCGGTGGCGCGTGGGCGCGCGCCTTCGCCTTCGACTGATCCGCACGTCAGGGCCGCGCGTCCCCGCCTTCCCGACGACCGCACGCGCGAGGACCCGAAGCACCGTCCAACCAGCCTGGGAGCAAGGAGGAACCGTCATGGGCAGACTCAACGGGAAGGTCGCGATCGTCACGGGCGCCGCGTCGGGCATCGGCGAGGCCATCGCCGTACGCTTCGCGGAGGAAGGCGCGCGGGTCGTCGTCTCCGACATCGACGACGCGCGGGGGCAGGGCGTCACGGACCGCTGCGCCGAGCACTCGGAGGCGGTCTACGTGCGCTGCGACGTCAGCCGCGAGGACGAGGTGGAGGCGCTCGTCCGCGCCGCCGTGGACCGCTTCGGACTCGTCGACGTCCTCGTGAACAACGCGGGCTTCCGCGCGTCCGGCACGCTGCACGAGACGTCGGGCGAGCTGTGGGACCGCATGATGGCCGTCGACCTCAAGGGCGTGTACCTCTGCTCGTACCACGCCCTGCCGCACATGATGAGGCAGGGCGGCGGCTCGATCATCATGCTGTCGAGCGTGTCCGGCATCGCCGGGGACTACGGCATGGCCGCGTACAACGCCGCGAAGGGCGCCGTCACGAACCTCACGCGAAACATGGCGCTCGACTACGCGCGCAGCGGCATCCGCGTGAACGCCATCTGTCCGGGCGCGATCTTCACGCCGCTGCTCGCGCAGGCCTGGGAGGAGATCGGCGCGGACGCGGCCGAGCGGGCCTTCAACGGCGTGTATCCTCCGGGGCGAGTGGGACGACCGGAGGAAGTCGCGCACGTCGCGGTGTTCCTCGCCTCGGACGAGGCGTCGTTCGTGTCGGGCGCGAACATCCCCGTGGACGGCGGCATCACGGCGCACACCGGGCAGCCGAAGTTCGAGGCGAAGCCCGAGGCGGCGCCCGCCGACTGAGGAGACGTCCATGCGCCTGCCCCATCTCGATCCGTACCTGCGTTTCCTGCTGCTCGCGAACCTCGTCATCGTGCTCTTCGCGGCGCTGCGCAGCGGCGGCACCTTCGTCGGCATCGACAACCTGCAGTCCATGGCGACGCAGCTGCCCGAGCTGGGTCTGCTCGCGCTCGCCGTGATGCTCGCGATGATCTCGGGCGGGGGCGGCATTGACCTCTCGGTCGTCGCGACCGCGAACCTCGCGGCGATCACGGCGGGCCTCACGAGCCGCGCGCTGTTCTCGGCGGACGAGCAGGCCACGGCCTTCACGCTGACCTTCGTGGCGGTGGCGCTCCTCGTGGGTGCCGCGTGCGGGTTCCTCAACGGGCTGCTGGTGTCGGGGCTGCGCTTCGCGCCGATCCTCGCGACGCTCGGCACGCTGCAGGTGTACACCGGCGTCGCGATCGTCCTGACGAGCGGCACGGCCGTCATCGGGTTCGGCGACGGCCTCACGGAGCTCGGCGGCGGCACCCTGCTGGGTCTTCCCTACCCCATGTGGGTATTCCTGATCGTCGCGGCGCTCCTCGCGTTCGTGCTGGGACGCACCCGCTTCGGGCTGCGGCTCTACCTGATGGGCACCAACGCGAAGGCCGCGCACTTCGCCGGCATCCGCACGCGCACCATCGTGCTCGCCACGTACACCCTCTCGGGCCTGCTCGCGGCGACGTCGGGCATCCTGTTCGCGGCGCGCGCGAACTCCGCGAAGGCCGACTACGGCAGTTCCTACCTCCTGATCGCCATCCTCATCGCCGTCATGGGCGGCGTGAACCCGTCCGGAGGCTTCGGACGAGTCCTGAGCCTCGTCCTCGCCGCCGTCGCGCTGCAGTTCGTGTCGAGCACCATGAACCTGCTGTCGCTGTCGAACTTCCTCAAGGACTTCACCTGGGGTCTGCTGCTGCTGCTCTCCGTCGTGCTGACCAACTCGACCTTCCGCTGGTGGACGTCCCGCCCCCGGAAGGAGGTGAACGCAGGCACCTAGCCCACGTCCTTCCCGCCCGCGCAGGAAGTCCGTCGTTCGCGCCCCCACGCGGGGTCCTCAGGAGGCACTATGAAGCGTTCGGTCCTCGTCATCGGTGCGGTGTCCCTCGTCACGTCCGGCCTCGTCGGCGGCGCGGTGTTCGCGCAGGCCAAGAAGTACGACATGGTCACGGTCGTGAAGATCACCGGCATCAACTGGTTCAACCGCATGGAGCAGGGCGTCAAGAAGTTCGCGACGGACACCAAGATGAACGCCACCCAGACGGGGCCCGCGCAGGCGGACGCCGCGCAGCAGGCCGCGATCATCGAGGACCTCATCGCGCGCAGGCCCGCCGCGATCGCGGTGGTGCCCTTCTCGCCCGAGACGCTCGAACCCGTCCTGAAGAAGGCCATGGACCGCGGCATCGTGGTGGTCACGCACGAGGCGTCCAACCAGAAGAACACCATGTGGGACGTCGAGGCCTTCGACAACACCGCGTTCGGCGCGCGACTCATGGACCGCCTCTCGAAGTGCATGGGCGGCAGCGGGAAGTACGCCGTGTTCGTCGGGAGCCTCACGTCCAAGACGCACAACGAGTGGGCCGACGGCGGCATCAACCGTCAGAAGGCCGCGTACAAGGGCATGCAGATGGTCGCGACGAAGCAGGAGACCTACGACGACGCCGACAAGGCCTACGAACGCGCCAAGGAGATCCTGCGCGCCTACCCGGACATCAAGGGCTTCCAGGGCAGCGCCAGCACGGACGTCGCGGGCATCGGCCGCGCCATCGAGGAGGCGGGCCTGGCGGGCAAGACCTGCGTGTACGGCACGAGCCTGCCGTCCATTGCCGGGAAGTACCTCGACACGGGCGCCGTGGACGGCATCGGCTTCTGGGATCCGGCGGACGCGGGCTACGTCATGAACAAGGTCGCGCAGATGGTCCTCGACGGCAAGAAGATCACGAACGGCATGAACCTCGGCATCAAGGGCTACAACAAGGTCAGCGTGAAGGGCAAGGTCATCACGGGTCAGGCCTTCGTGGACGTCGACAAGAGCAACTACAAGCAGTACCCCTTCTGAACGCGGACGAGCGGGGGCGGGAGCGCGCGGTTCCCGTCCCCGGCGTCCCGCCGCGAGGCCCGCATGACCCACGACTCCAGCACCCCGACGGCGCCCTCCACGGGAGAGGTCCTGCTGCGCCTGACGGACGTCACGAAGACCTTCGGCGGCGTGCAGGCCCTGCGGGGCGTGTCGCTCGACCTGCACGCCGGTGAGGTGTACCACCTGCTCGGCGAGAACGGATCGGGCAAGAGCACCCTCATCAAGATCATCTCGGGCGCCCAGCCGCCGAGCGGGGGAACCATCACGGTCCGTGGACGGACGTACCGCCGCCTGCGCGCGCTCGACGCGCTCGAAGCGGGCATCGAGACGGTCTATCAGGACCTGTCGCTCTTCCCGAACCTCAGCGTCGCGGAGAACGTGGCGCTCTCCTCTCAGCTCGTGCGCGGCGGGGGCAGGCTGGCGCGTCCGCTCGATCCGGCCGAGGTGCGCCGCGTGGCGAGCGAGGCCCTCACTCGGGTGGGGCTCCCCACCTCGGAGGACTTTCTCGACACCGCCGTGGACGAACTGCCCATCGCGGTGCGTCAGCTCGTCGCGATCGCGCGGTCCACCGTGATCCGCGCGTCCCTGGTGATCATGGACGAGCCCACGGCGGCCCTGACGCAGCGCGAGGTGGAGAACCTCATCGGCATCGTGGACCGGCTGCGCGCGGACGGCGTGAGCGTGCTGTTCGTGACGCACAAGCTCGACGAGGCGTACCGCATCGGCGGGAACCTCGTGGTGCTGCGCGACGGGCAGAAGGTCGCGCAGGGCCGCCTCGCCGATCACACGAAGGCGGAGGTGGCCTACCTCATGACGGGGCAGACGCTCGACCGGACCACCTACCGCGCGGGCTCGCCGCAGGAGGAGATCCTGCTGGAGGTGAGCGGGCTCACGCGGCGCGGCGCCTTCTCGGACGTGTCGTTCACGCTCCGACGCGGGGAGGTTCTGGGCGTGACGGGCCTGCTCGACTCGGGCCGCAACGAGCTCGCACACGCCCTGTCGGGCGTGCGTCCCGCCGACGCCGGGAAGATGCGGGTGGGCGGACGCGACGCGCGTCTGCGCTCTCCGCGCGACGCGATCGACCTGGGGGTGGGCTACGTCCCGGAGGACCGCCTCACCGAGGGGCTCTTCCTGGAGAAGTCCATCCGGGAGAACATGATCGTCTCGGTCCTCGATCGGCTGCTGGGACGCGCCCGCACCCTGAGCGCCGAGCGCGCCGAGCGGCTCGCGGGGGACCTCGTGCGTGACCTGCGGGTCGCCACGCCGAACGTGGAGCTGCCCGTGCAGTCCCTGTCGGGCGGCAACCAGCAGCGGGTGCTCGTGGCGCGCTGGCTCGCGACGCGGCCCAGGGTGCTGATCCTGCACGGCCCCACCATGGGCGTGGACGTCGGCTCGAAGGACGCGCTGTATCGGCTCGTGCAGGACCTCGCTCAGCGCGGCCTGGGCGTGCTGATCGTCTCGGACGACCTGCCGGAACTGCTGATGAACTGCGACCGCGTCCTCGTGATGCGCCACGGACGGGTCGCGCGGGAATTCTCCGTGCCGGGGCTCGACGAGGCGACCCTCACCCGTGAACTGCTCGACGACCGGCCGCTCGCGCCGTCCCCGGCTCCTCCCGGCGGTCTGCTCGCCGCCGCGCCCGAGAAGGGTGGTGACTGATGTCGGGTCTGCTCGGCGAACCTGCCGCCGCGAGGGCGCCCTCGTCCACGTGGCGGTCCCTCACGCGGCGTCCGGAGCTCGTGACGCTCCTGCTGATCGTGGCGCTCTCGCTCACCATCGGGCTGATCAACGACCGCTTCTTCAGCGTGCAGAACGGCGTGGATCTGCTGCGCAGCTCGATCCGCACGGGCATCTTCGCGCTGGGCGTGCTGACGGTGCTCGCGGCGGGCGGGATCGACGTGTCGTTCACGGCGATCGGGGTGTTCGCGCTCTACGTCACGACGAAGCTCACGATGAGCGTGTGGCCCGACGCGCCGTTCGCGCTGATGGCGCTCGCGAGCCTGGCGATCGGGCTGGGACTGGGGCTCGTCAACGGGCTGATCGTCTACCGCTTCCGCGTGCCGAGCCTCATCGTGACCATCGGGACGCAGTACGTGTACCGCGGCGCCCTCCTGGCCTTCGTCGGTACGGCGTACATCACCGACCTGCCGCGCGCCATGGACGCGTTCGGTCGCGCCACGCTCCTGCAGACCACCACCGCCGACGGCATTCGCGTGTCGCTCCCGGCGGCCTTCCTCGTGCTGGTCGCGGTGGCGCTCCTCACCTGGTACGTCCTGAGGCGGACGCTGCTGGGCCGCGCCGTCTACGCGGTGGGCGGTTCCCTGCCGATCGCGGAGCGTCTGGGGTTCAACGTGGGGCGCGTGCTGCTGTTCGTGTTCGGCTACGCGGGCCTGCTGGCGGGGCTCGGCGGGCTGGTGCACGGCGCGATGAACCGGCAGGCGAACCCCTTCGATCTCGTCGGGAGCGAACTCGACATCATCGCGGCGGTGGTGCTGGGCGGCGCGCGGGTCACGGGCGGCACGGGCAGCGTGCCGGGGACGCTGCTGGGCGTGGTGCTCGTGGTGATCATCAACAACAGCCTGATCCTGATGGGGGTGCCGAGCACGTGGCAGAAGGTCGTGATCGGCGCGATCATCCTCGTCGCGAGCGGGATCTTCGCGCGGCGCTCGGCCACCGCGTGACCGGAGGTGACGCATGGTTCGGTTCGGAGCGCACGCGTTCGTGTGGACGGGCGAGTGGACGCGGGAGAGCGGGAACGCAGCGATTCGCGCCGCGAGCGACGCCGGGTTCGACTTCATCGAGATCCCCCTGCTCGACCCGGACGACTTCGACGCAGCCTCGCACCGCGCTGCGCTCGCGGAGACTGGGCTCGCGGCGACCTGCTCGCTGACCCTGCCGCCGGACGCGCACCTGCCGCATCGGCCGGAGGCGGCGCGGGCGTTCCTGACGCGGGTGCTCGACCGGATGGAGGCGCTGGGCAGCACGTACCTCGCGGGCTGCGTCGGGTACAGTCTGGGAACCCTGACGGGCCGTCCCCCCGAGCCCTGGGAGCGCGAGCGGGTCGCGGAGGTGCTCGGGACCGTGGCGCGCGACGCGGGGGCGCGCGGGATCACCCTCGCGCTGGAGGCCTGCAACCGGTACGAGACGTACCTCTACAACACCCTCGCGGACACCCGGGACACGGTGCTGCGCGTGGGGGAGCCGAACGTGCGCCTGCACGCGGACACGTACCACATGAACATCGAGGAGGAGGGGTTCCGTGCGCCCCTCGTGGCGGCGGCGGACGTGCTGGACTACGTGCACATGAGCGAGAGTCACCGCGGTCTGGTCGGCACGGGCACGGTGATCTGGGACGACGTGTGGAGCGGTCTGCGTGAGGCGCGGTTCCGCGGAGCGCTCGTGCTGGAGTCGTTCGCGGCGATCAACCCGGCCCTCGCGGCGGCCACCTGTCTGTGGCGCCCGACGCGGCATCCGCCCGAGGTCCTGGCGCGCGAAGGGCTGGCGTTCCTGCGGGACGGCGCGGCCAGGTTCGGGTTGCTGCAGTCCGCGGAAACGGCCATGGATTGAGACGGCGGGTGGGGAGAGGGCGGATTCCCGGGCGGTGTCCGTCCTCGGTCTTTTCGGGTCGCGCGACGGTAAGAACCCTGTGAGAAAACCTTCATTAAGATAGGAGCGCGACGGTGGATGGCCTCCCTCCCTCCCGCACGGTTCAGGTGGACGATCTCCCTCCTCCAGCCGACCCACCCGCAGGAAGGACGCTTCATGTCCACCGTTCTACTCGTCCTGGCCCTCGTGTTCGCCACGCTCGGCGTGCTGCTCGTCTTCGGTACCCTCGCCCCACGACTCCGCGCGGATCGCGCCGCCTTCCGGTCCGCCGTCGCGCTCACCGCCCTGCTCGTCCTCACCTTCGGCAGCGTGACCTTCTCCCTCCTGTCTCCCGAGGGCCGGCTGTGGCCCTGGGTCTCCGTGACGGCGGCGCTCGCCGCGTTGGTGAGCCTGTCTCGTGTCGCGAGGGACATCTCCGACCATCAGAACCGACTGTCACTGATCGGCGCGCGACGTGAGCATCGGGACACCCTGACGAATCTCCTCGATCGGCAGGGGCTGCTGCGCGCCTACGGGGCCCTGCGCCGGGCCGAGCGGCTCGCGGTCGCGCTGGTGGACCTCAACGGGCTCAAGAGCGTCAACGACAACCGCGGCCACAACGCCGGGGATGCCTACCTGCTGGAGGCCGGTCAGGTCCTGCGTCAGGTGACGCCCCCGGGAAGCCTCCTTGCCCGCTGGGGTGGGGACGAGTTCGTGGTGGTGTCTCCCGGAATGTCCGAGCAGGTGCTTCTCGCGGCCCTGCAGGCCGCGAACGACCGCATCCAGTCGCCACGTCCCGGCCTGCTCCCGCTCGCGTACGGCGTGGCCTCGTGCGCCGCCCGTGACCCGCTGGACCGCGCCCTCGCGATCGCCGACGAGCGCATGTACACCCTCAAGCGTGCCCAGCACGATCAGGAGGCGCAGCTCACGGGGATTCGTCTGCCCGTCACGCAGGACGACTTCTCACGGCAGCTTGACCTGCTCGACACCCCGGAGGAGGTCCTGCGGGTAGGGATGTCGCTCGCCCTGCACCTCACGGGCTTCGAAACCGCGGCCTATTACGCGCGTCGCGGGGAGGAGTACGAGCTCGCCGCGTACGAGGGTCCCGCTGCTCATCAGGAGGTGCACCGCCACCGCGTCGGGCATCTCGCGCTCGGACAGGGCGTGACGGGAGAGGCGATCCGCTCGCGCGTCGCGACGTGGAGCGCGGATTATCCCAGCGAACCCCAGGCACGGGAGGAGTGGGTCGCGGCGGGCCTCAAGAGCACGATCAGCGTGCCCGTCTTCGACGCGGGACGCCTGGTCGGGCTGGTGTGCGTCTCGACGTTCTCCACGTGGCTCGCGATCACCGGATCACGCCGAACCCTTCTGGAGACGCTCGCACAGCGGCTCGGGGCGGCGCTGGAAAGGACACGGGCCGTGGGGGACGCCACGCGGGACCTGGAAAGCGGGCTGCTCGCCCTCGGCGCGGCGCTGGAAGCCCGTGATTTCGAAACGGCGGGGCACACGCAGCGCGTCGTCTCGTTCGCCGTGAGCCTCGGAACGGCGCTCGGGGTGAGCGGACAGGAGTTGCGTGACCTGCGGGCAGGGGCGTACCTGCACGACATCGGCAAGCTGGGCATTCCGGACTCGATCCTGCTCAAGCCGGGACCGCTGACCGACGCGGAACGCGAGGTCATGAACTCGCATGTTCTGCACGGCTGCCGGACGGCGGAGCGCATCCCGTGTCTGTCTCCGGGGGTCATGAGCGTCATCCGTCATCACCACGAGCACTGGGACGGCGCCGGGTACCCGGACGGTCTGCGCGGGGAGGCGATCCCACTGGTGGCCCGCATCTTCGCCGTGATCGACGTCTATGACGCCCTGCGCTCGCGGCGCAGCTACAAACGCGCCTGGACCGAGCGTGAGGTCCGGGACGAACTGCTGGCCCAGCGAGGCCGTCAGTTCGACCCCCGGGTGGTCGACGCCTTTCTCGAACTGCCGTTCGCGTTCACCTTCGGCTTCGACGAGGCCGATCTCGTCGAGCCCTGAACCTTCAGCTTCGGGTCTCGAAGAGCGCGTCGATCCGCTCGAGCAGCCTGAGGAGTTCCGCGCGCCTCTTCTCGTCGAGGCGCGCGAGCTCGCGTGCGCTGCCGACCCGGCGCAGGACTCGGCGCCGGGTCTCCTCGTGTTCTTTACGTAAAGAACGCCGGGAGAGCTCGGCACGCAGGTCCGCGTGGGTCGCTCCACCGAGCGCCCGTTCGAGCAGGTCCGCCTGCAGTTCCCGCGGCGCTCCGGCGACCACGCCCGCGACGCTGAAGCCCAGCCCGTGCTCGCGCATGGCCGCGAGCACCGCCTCGGGCCAGTTGAGGACACGAACGCGATTCTTGGCAAAGGACTGCCAGGTTCCCCGGCCGAGCTGACCGAAGAGCGTCTCCAGAGCGCGTATCCCCTCGGGGTCCTCTTCGGGTCGGCGGAGCAGTACGTTGAGCCGGGAGCGCGCCTCACCGGAATCCACGCCCAGCACGTCCGCGACGAGGGTCAGCGTGGCGTCCACCTCGTCGATGACGCTGAGGTCCTCCCGCTGCAGGTTCTCCACGGCGGCGACGAGCGCGGCCTGTCGGTCGTCCAGGTCACGGACCTCGACGGGAACCTCCGTGAGGTTCGCGAGCCGCGCGGCCCGCAGACGCCGTTCCCCCGCGACGACCTCGTAACGGCCCGACACGAAGCGGACGACGATGGGTTGCAGCACGCCCTGCTCGCGAATGCTCGCGGCCAGACGCGCCAGTCCCTCGTCGTCGAACTGACGGCGCGGCTGGAAAGGACTGGGGGAGAGCTCGGCCACCCCGACGGTGCGGGGCGACTTCACCGCGCGCGCCTCCGCGACGTCACCGAGAATCGCGCCGAAGACACTTCCGGTGTCGGGACGCTTAGGCCTCGGCACGTTCACCCTCCGCGTTGTCGTTCGGCGCCGACACGCCCAGCGCGGCGAGAATTTCCTCGGTGGCGCGGCGGATGTCGGCGGCGGCGGCGCTTCCCGGCGCATAGAGCGGTACGGGCTGACGGGCGGCGGCGGCGTCCGGGTAGATCGCCGGACGGTAGCTGATGGGCGTTCCGACCGGGGAGACGTTGGCCCTGAGGTAGGCGAGCGCCTCCTTGTGATGACTGGTCTGGGCGTTGTACTGCGTGGGAAGAAAGAAGGCCACACGCAGATCCGGCGCCACCTCACCGTAGTTCTCGACCATCTCCAGCACGTTCGGCAGACCCTGCAATCCCTTCTCCACCGTCGGGACGGGCACGATCAGGTCGTCGGCCGCGATCGCGGCGAGCGCGCTGAGCTGCCCCAGACTGGGCGGCGAGTCGATCAGCACGAAATCGTAACGCCCCTTCAGGTCACGGACATGACGACGCAGCCTGAGCACGCCGCCGACCACACCGGGAAGCTGCGCGTCCACCATGGCGAGCTGAAGCGTGCTGGGAATCAGGTGCATGCCTCCCGCGACCTCGAAGGGTTCGGGCAGCGGTCTGTTCGCGGTGGCCGTCAGGTGCACGGTCCGGGCGAAGGGCGCGCCCTGCACGCCCAGCCACGCGCTGAGGTTCGCCTGCGGGTCCGTGTCGATCAGCAGGACCCGGAAGCCCATGGTCGCGAGGGTATAACCGACGTCGCGGGCGCTCGAACTCTTCGAGGCCCCACCGGCGTGATTGAAGAACGTCAGGACGCGCATGACAGGAGTCTACCCGGCCCGCGCGCGGCGTGTCCGGTCCTGTCGCGCCCGCGGGCAGGGCGCTTCTCGAGGTCTCGACACCGCCGACGGACGCGTGACCGCCAACGGGAGCGGCGGCCCACCGGCGTCGCGTGAACGTCCGCGGTTCACGCGACGTCGGGGCGACGCACGAGCAGGAACGCGTGCTCCCGGAGGAACTTCAGGTTGTACTTGGCGACCATCCGGTGAAAGGGTTGCTCGTCCCCGCGAAGGTGCATCACCTCGTGCCGCGCGCCGTAGCGCCGGACGACCTCGCCGGGGGAGACGCTGAACGGTGCGGCGCCCAGTTCCGGCGCGTATTCCAGCGTAATGACCAGTTGCCGCGCTCCGGGGCCGAGCAGTGCGTCGAGCGCGTCGACGTAGCGGGCCCGCATGTCGGGAGGCAGGGCGACGAGCGCCGCACGGTCGTAGACGACGTCCACGTCTCCCACGTCGTCGCGGCTCAAGTCGAAGAAGTCCCGCTGCAGAATGACGAGGTTGTCACTGCGCCACACGTCGCCTGTCCGCGTCACCTTTCCGGGGTGCTCGATGAAGAACTGCTCGACCGCACGCTCCACGGCCTCCACGCCCACGACGTCACGCGCGTGCCGGGCGAGGTAGCGGAGGTCGTTGGTCTTGCCGCAGAGCGGCACGAGGACGCGTCTGCCGTGCAGCGTCTCGGGTGGAAGGTAGGTTTCGAGAAAGGGATGCACGTCCGGTCGGTGGAAGCTCGTGGCGCTCCCGCCCCGCGCCCAGGACTCCTGCCAGAACTCGAGGTCCATGACGTACCGTAGAAGCTCCCCGCGTGCGAACGCGGTGAACGATCGCACGCCGCCAGTGCCGCCCTGTCTGGACAGGTCACCGGTCGCGGTGACCGCGTCGCGCACCCACGTACACTCGAAGGGTGAGACGCACCCGGTGTCCTCCGATGGAACCCGACCTGCGGGTGGTGGAACGTTCCCCGGTCGCGTTCGTCGCGAAGATCGTGCTACGGACGCGAGCCGTGGCCGTCACCCTCGGCACCACCATCCACCTGAGCGGCGCGACACGGGGGGAGTTCCTCGCGAGCCCCCTGTGGGTGGAGCACGAACGCGTCCACGTGGGGCAGTACCGACGCCACGGCTTCTGGCGTTTCCTCGCGCTCTACCTCGCGGAGAGCGTCAGGCGGGGCTACCACGACAACCGCTTCGAGGTGGAGGCGCGCGAGCGGGCCGCCGAGGTCGTCCGGTCCTCCAGAACGAGGGCCACCGGACGCTGAACTCCGCGGGACCGAGGTGCACCTACCGAAGGGGGGATTCGGCGTTCGCGGCGGGCTCTCCCTCGGACGCTTCCGCCTGCTCGGCCTGCAACTCGCGAGGCGTGTAGTAGCGGCGCAGCCAGGTGCTCAGCCCCGTCAACCCGGGAAAGAGGGTGCGCTCGTTGATGTTGGCCTGGTCGAGCTTGTCCCGCACCTCCCACTTGAGCGACGCGGGAATCACGATCTTGCGGGACGCCTCGGGCCGCGCCCTCAGCCAGTCCTCCAGGGACGACGAGGGGTTGGAGAGCAACCCGAAGAGCGCGTACTGCTGCACGATCCGCTCGTCCACGGAGGGCGGCTCGAAGAACAGCAGGAAGGGCTCGCGGGCGCGCGCCTCCATCCGGTCGAGCGCCTCCACGTCGAACACGGGCCCGCCTCCGGGGTGGTCGCGTCCACGTCGGCCGCTTCCGAGGGTCGCGAGCAACTCCGCCGTGAGGACGTCCGATCCCTCACGCTCCAGCAGGTCGCGCAACTCGCGTGGCAGCTGACTGTTCGTGAAGGTGTAGTCCACCATCCACACGACGCCGTCACGGTCGTACTTCGCCGTGTCGGCGGTCGCGAAGTGCATCGCGACGAGCGGCGAGTACGACCAGTCGAGCAGGCGCGTCGGCAGCCCGTGATGCTGTCCCATCGCGAGCCAGTGCCACGACGAGTCCTGGTCGACGACGTTGCGGACCGCGTACCGGCGGAACGCACGCAGCAGATGCTGCTCCAGGACGCGCGGGTCGCCTCCGAGCCTGGAGAGGGACGTCACGAGCGAGTACCTCGCGTCGGACACACCGCGAAACGCGAAGGGAGAGCGGTGCCGATTGAGACGGGCGTTCCAGGAGCTCGAGTACACGGCGTCCTGCAGCTCGGTCCACGAGGTCACGCGGAGTTCCTGCATGCCCTACCCTGGCAGTCCGAACCGATGGACGCGTGGGGAACGGGTGAAGGTCCTTGCAGAGCCGAAGGACTCCCTCAGACGAGCAGGACGTCCACGTACCAGACGTGCGTGCCGCCACGCCGCCACGGACGCGACACGACGCGTCTCCCGTTGATCGTGTGGGCGCGCCGCTCACCGAGCGAGTCGGCCTCGAAGTCGGTCGTGACGATGCCGCACCCGGCGGTCACGCCGCTCTCCGGAGGAAGCGTCGTCGCCACCACCACGTGGTCCGCGTCGTCTCGCTCGTCCACCACGAGGATCTCCATGTCGTCGAGCTCGGGCATCTGTTCCACCATACGACGTGCGGGCAGGCGGTGAGCCGACGTTCAACCGACGGTGAAGCGCACGCCACGCGGAGTGACGGAAAATTCACAACCCGACGTCGTCGCGTGCGGGATGCTCGACGGGCACGCACAACGCAATCGCGGACGCACCGGCGCCCGACCTCGCGTCACGCCAAATCACGTGCTCCGCGCGGAGACCGATGAACCGTACCTCCCGCCGTTCCCTGCTCGTCCCCGGCCTGATCCTCACCGCCCTCCTCGCCGCCTGCGGGCAGACGACCACCTCACGAACCGACGCCACGACGTCCGACGTCACCGCTCAGGCGGTCCCGGGCGCGGCTTCGAACCGCGTCGAGGGCGAGGTCCTCGTGCAGTTCACCCGCGAAGCCGGAAACCGCGGCGTCGCCGACGTCGAGGGACGCGGCCTGCGGACCCTGGAGCGCGTCGCCGTCACGAACGGCGCTCCCCTGCTGCGGATGCGCATCACGAACGGTCAGGCGGTGGAGGCGGTCACCCGCGCCCTGTCGAACAACCCGAACGTCGCCTTCGCCGAGCCCAACTGGATCTACACGCACGGCGCCGTCAGCAACGACCCCTCCTACACCGACGGCACCCTGTGGGGCATGAACGGCTCGGCCACCACGCCCGTCAACACGTACGGGAGCGGCGCGGGCAGCGCCTGGGCGGCGGGTCACACGGGCAGCAGGAACGTGTACGTCGGCGTGATCGACGAGGGCATCCAGTTCACGCACCCCGACCTCGCCGGGAACGTCTGGACGAACCCCTTCGATGCGGTGGACGGCATCGACAACGACGGCAACGGCTACGTCGACGACACGCACGGCTGGGACTTCGCGAACGGCAACAACACCGTCTTCGACGGCAACAAGCGCGAGGGCACCGACGAGCACGGCACGCACGTCTCCGGCACCATCGGCGCGATCGGCGGCAACGGGCAGGGCGTCGCCGGGGTGAACTGGAACGTGACGGTCATCAGCGGGAAGTTCCTCGGCGCGCGCGGCGGCACGACCGCCGACGCCATCAAGGCCGTGGACTACTTCACCGACCTCAAGAAGCGGCATGGGCTCAACATCGTCGCGACCAGCAACTCCTGGGGGGGCGGCGGCTTCTCGCAGGGTCTGCTCGACGCGATCAACCGCGGCGGCGACGCCGGCATCCTCTTCATCGCCGCGGCGGGCAACGGCGGCAGTGACGGCGTCGGCGACAACAACGACACGACCGCCAGCTACCCCAGCAACTACGAGTGCACGAACGGAGGCAGGCGCGGCTGGGACTGCGTGATCGGCGTCGCCGCGATCGACAGGACCGGCGCGCTCGCCCGCTTCTCCAACTACGGCGCGAAGACGGTGGATATCGGCGCGCCCGGCGTGAGCGTCACCTCCACGCTGCCCACCAACACCTACGGCGCGTACAGCGGCACCAGCATGGCCACCCCGCACGTGTCGGGCGGCGCGGCGCTCTACGCCAGCACGCATCCCGGCGCGACCGCCCAGCAGATCAGGGACGCCATCATCGCGAGCGCCAAGGCGACGCCCTCCCTCGGCGGGAAGACCTCCACGGGCGGCAGGCTCGACGTCAGCGGCTTCTGAACCCACGAGTCGGACGGGACGCTAGGCTGAGGCGTGCGTCCCGTCCGCCCTGCCCGCGCGCGGCCCACCTCTCCCGGTGGGCCGCGCCGTCCGCCTCGCCGCAGGGAGGACGGACCGTGGAACTGACGCGCCTCGACTCGCTCGCCGCCCTGCTGGGCGCCGCCCGGGAACGCCTCCCCGTGTTCGTCGTGAGCGGAAAGCTCCCGGGCGAGCCGTGGGGCGTCACGTACCACGCGGGGCACGGCGTGGACGGCACGGTCGTCGCGCGCGCCCTGCTGGAGAGCGAGGACGCCGTCGTGGCGAGCGTGCGGCGGGCACGCGGTCAGGACCTGGCGGTGGCGCACCTGTCCTGGCGGTGGGACCCCCACTTTCCCCTGCTGCACCACGACTTCCCCGCCGGAGCTTCGTGGTCAGCGCAGGCGGCGCTCGTCGGCACGTTTCCGATCTTCCGCACGCTGCGCGACGCGCCCGAGGTGCGTTCAGCCCTCGACGCCTTCGCGACGTTCGACGTGGCAGAGTGGCGGTTTCGAGGCGCCCGGGTGCTGCCCCGGGAGAACACGGGGCGGCTCGTCGTCTACGCGGCGGACAGCGCGGCCCTCGCGGCGCTCACGCGGCCCCTGCTGCTGATGGTCCCGGACGCGCTCGTCCGGGACGAACTCCCTCCCGAGCGGACCGCGCCGGACCCGCGACCACCTCCCGTGACCCGACGCCGCGTTCCGCGCGGACGCTGAGCCTCAACGTACGAGCCCCTCCAGGGTCCGGATCGCCGTCACGCAGGAGGGGTCCTCGAGCGACAGGGCGCGCAGCACGCCCAGCAAGCCACGTTGCAGGCGCGCGACCTCACCGGGAACGAGATGGACCCGGAGCGCCTCCTCGAGGTGGAGTCCGTACCGTCGGCGCGTGTACCGCGCGACGCGCACGCCACGTTCCCGGGAGGTCAGTTGCGGGATGACCGCCGTGGGCAGCGCACCCTCGAAGGGCGCTCCGGTCCCGAAGAACACACCTCCGTGCTCCAGCGTCAGCGCGAGGGCCACGCCGAACGTCGCGGCGGTCCGGGTGCCGGCCGTCCACACCGGCACTCCCGCGACGCGCAGGGCCACGCCTCGCTCGCGGACGTCCCAGTCGAGCGGATCACGGCCATGGGCGCGCAAGAGACCGACCGCCCGATCGAAGTCCCGCCTCGAAGCCTCCGGGTCGCCTTCCTGCGCCTTCAGCGCGGACCGCACGATCAGGGCCGCCTCCCGAGCGGCCGTGACCGCCTCATCGGTCGACCCGACGAGGAAGCTCAGTTCGTCACCCTCCTGCACGGGGTCGATGATCTCCCGGGGGGACCGCCCACATCGTGACCTTCGCCGCGCCGATCAGGTGACTTCCGAGACCTCCACGGGACGCCGCTCGCGAGCGCTGCGGTAGCTCGCGAGGATGAGCCGCACCGCTTCCAGCCCGTCCTCGCCGGAGCAGATCACCCTCCGTTCGCCCCTCACGGCCTCCAGGAACTCCAGCACGTTGCGTGAGTGCGGCTCCAGACCCGCGAACTGGTACGTCGCGACGTCCTGCTCGTTCCAGTCCGTACCGGGCGAGGAGCGGAACACGTGCCGCATGGTGGGCCGACCGAGCCGGTTGGTGTACTCCAGCGCGCCGCGCGTGCCGTACACCCAGAACGCCTCCTCCCAGCCGGTCGCGGTCCACGCGTTCTCCACGCTGCCGAGCGCGCCCGACGCGAACTCCAGCGTGACGACGCTGGTGTCCTCGACCTCCACGTCGTACCCGAGGGTGGCCATGCGGGCGAAGACCTCCCGGACGGGACCGCCGAAGTACCGGGCGAGGTCCATCATGTGGCTGCCGTTGTCGAGGAGCGTGCCGCCACCGGCGCTCGCGAGCGTCCGGAACGAGGCGCGCGGCTCCTGACCGCCCCAGTCGTGCGCCTGCCGCAGTCGGACGAAGGTGACGCGGCCGAGTTCGCCCGACTCGATCAGCTGCCTCGCCTTCTCCGCCGCGGGGTTGGAGCGCAGGTGATGCCCCACCTGCAGCACCACGCCCGCCTCGCGGCAGGCGCGGATCATGTCGTGCGCCTCGGACAGGGACATGGAGACCGGCTTCTCGCACAGCACGTGCTTGCCCGCGCGGGCCGCCGCGATCGTGGCGGGATGGTGCAGGGCGTTCGGGAGGCACACGGACACCGCCTCGATCTCGGGGTCCGCGCACAGCGCGTGGAAGTCCGCGTAGCCGCGCGGCACACGCCACTGGGCCTGCACGCGCTCCAGCGTCTCGGCGTGCGCGTCGGCGATCGCGACGACCTGCGCGCCCGCCGCGGCGTACCCGGCGAGGTGGAAGCGCGACACGCCGCCCGCCCCGATCACGCCGACCTTCACCGCGTCCTCCCCAGCCGTCGGAAGACGACGCCCGCCGCGACGCCCCCGGCGAGGTACCACGCGACCGTCAGCACCTGCGTGAACGGCACGCGCTCGTCCGGTTGCCGCCCCAGCCCCAGCGGGCGCGGCAGCAGCACCGCGCCCAGGCCCGCCGCGAGCCCGAGCGCCGCGCCGCGGGACGAGGCGCCCGACGAGACGCCCAACCCGACGAGGGCGTAGTACAGCGTGTTCGACAGGAGGTCACCCGCCATGGAGGCCCGGTAGAGGTCCCCCCCGCGAGGAGGTTCCACGCCCGCGCTCCGCAGGCCGCCCGCGAGCGCGCGCTCCCCGATGACCTCCATCCGGGGTGCGTGCGGCACCATCCGGCGAACGCCCTCGTTGAGGACGGTGACGGCCAGCGCGCCCGTCGCGCCCGAGAGCAGCGCGGGCCACACCCGCCCGGCGCCGCGATCCTGAAGTTCTCCCCCTTCGTGCATTCTTCCCTCCTGCGCTCGCGTGGCGGGCGTCCTCGGGGAGGATACCCCCGGCGCTCTGCCCGCACCTTCGGCCACGGTTCATGAACCCGGGCCGGGCTCCGATGGGAGCCCGGCCCGGGTTCGAGCGGTCACTCGCCCGCGTCGCGCGCCTGCCTGTCGGCGTTCGCGCCGTGCAGGCCCGCCTTCGCGCGGTCCACGACCGCCTTGCCCTTCTCCACCACGCGGTCCACGGGGTTGTCGGCGGTTTCCGCGTTGAAGTCATGCCCCTCGGCGCGGGCACGGTCGGCGCCCTCGTTCACCTTGGACTTCACGGCGTCCGCCGCCTCGCCGAGCCGCTCGCCGACGCTCTTGTCACGATCCGTCATGACGTCACCTCCAACCTCAGCTTGAACGCCGGAACCGAAGATTTGTCCGGATCGAGCTCAAGACGTCCAGAGCGAACGTGGCGCGTGGTGTTACGCGAGTGTAACGCGGCGCGGCTACGCTGCCTCGAACCACAACTTCAGCAAGGAGGCCCCATGCCAGGACGCGGGATCACGTCATGATCGCCCTGTCGGCCCGAGGGCTCTGCAAGGACTTCCGCGGCTTCCGCGCCACGAACCTTGTGGACCTCGACGTCGAGGAAGGAGAGATCCACGCCATCATCGGCCCCAACGGCGCGGGCAAGACCACGCTGTTCAACCTGCTCTCGGGATTCCTGAAGCCCACCTCAGGCGAAGTGCGGCTCTACGACGAGCCCATCTCGCAGCTCGCGCCCGAGGCCATCGTCCGGCGCGGCCTGTCGCGGTCCTTTCAGATCTCCAGCGTCTTCCCGACCCTCAGCGTCCTCGACAACGTGATCGTGGCGCTCCAGTCGCGCAGCGCCCTCCCGGGGGCGTTCTGGCGCTCCGAGCGCAGCATGCGGACCTTCGAGCCGCGCGCGCGCGCCCTGCTCGAAGAGGTGCACCTCTCGAACCTCGCGCACCGCGCCGCCGCCGACCTCTCGCACGGCGAGAAACGTCAGCTGGAGATCGCGCTGTCCCTGACGCAGGAACCGAGGGTGCTGCTGCTCGACGAGCCCACCAGCGGCATGGGCTCCGAGGGCGTCGCGCGCGTCATCCGGCTCGTGCGGGAGGTGGCGCGCGGCCGGACGGTCGTGCTGGTGGAGCACAACATGAGCGTCGTCTCCGAGCTCGCGGACCGCATCACGGTACTGCAGTACGGAAGCGTCCTCGCCACGGGCCGGTACGACGACGTGCGGCGCGACCCCCGCGTCGTCGAGGCGTACCTCGGCGAGGAGGTCGCGTGACCGTGCCCGAAGTGGCGCGCGGCGCGGCCCTCACGGGGGATGCGCCCCTGCTCTCCGTGCGGAACCTCAATGCCTACTACGGACAGAGTCACGTCCTGCACGACGTGAACTTCACGGTGGGCCGCGGTGAGGTCGTCAGCCTCATCGGGCGCAACGGCGCGGGCAAGACCACCACCCTCAAGAGCGTCATGGGGGTCCTGCGGTCCCGCACGGGCCAGGTGACCTTCGAGGGCCGCGACCTCGTCCGGCTCCCTTCCAACGCGGTCGCCCGTCACGGGATCGCGTGGGTGCCGGAGGAACGCGCGATCCTCTCCACCCTCAGCGTCCGCGAGAACCTCGAACTGCCGCCCGCGCGGCCGGGCGGCTGGTCGCTCGACAAGATCCACCAGCACTTTCCCGTCCTGCGCGAGCGCGGCCATCATCCCGGCAGCAAGCTCTCCGGGGGAGAGCAGCAGATGCTCGCGATCGCGCGGGTCCTGCGTTCGGGACCGAAGCTGCTGCTGCTCGACGAGCCCTCCGAGGGGCTCGCGCCCGTGATCGTGCAGCGCATCGCGGCCATGCTCGACACGCTGCGCGCCGAAGGCATGAGCGTCGTCCTCGTGGAACAGAACTTGCGCTTCGCCACCCGCCTCGCCGACCGTCATTACGTCCTCGTGAACGGCGCCGTCGTGGAGGAGGTCGCGCGGGCCGACGTCGCCGCCCGCGAGGCGGACCTCCTCGATTACCTCAGCGTCTGAAGCCCTTTCCCCTCAAGGAGACATCATGAACAAGACCGTCCTGACCCTCACCCTGGCCCTCACGGGCCTCGCCGGCGCCCAGAAGCTCAGCGACAACGTCGTCCGCGTCGGTGTCCTCACCGACCTTTCCGGCGTGTACTCCGAGCTCGCGGGGCCCGGTTCCGTCAAGGCCGCGCAGATGGCCGCCGACGACTTCATGAAGGCCAACAAGGCCTACGCGGGCAAGGTGCAGGTCGTCGGCGTGGACCACCAGAACAAGGCGGACGTCGCGAGCAACAAGGCCGCCGAGATGATCGACCGGCAGAACGTCGACGCCATCGTGGACCTGCCCACGTCGTCCGCCGCGCTCGCCGCGTCCGAGGTGGACCGTCAGAAGAAGACCGTCACGATGGTCGTGACCGGCGGCACGACGGCCCTCACCAACGAGAGCTGCAGCCGCTACACCTTCCACTACGCGTACGACAACTTCATGCTCGCCAACGGCACGGGCACGGCCGTCACGAAGCGCGGCGGGTCGAGCTGGTACATCATCTACCCGAACTACGCCTTCGGGCAGGACCTCAACCGTCAGATGACGGCCGCCGTGCAGGAGGCGGGCGGCAAGCTCGTCGCGCCGAGCGACGCGACGCCTTTCCCGAACACGGACTTCAGCACGTACCTGCTCAAGGCGCAGAGCCTGCGTCCGAAGGTGTTCGGCACGATGCAGGCGGGCGCGGACCTCGTGAACGTCGTCAAGCAGTACAACGAGTTCGGGCTGCGCAAGCAGGGCATCGGGCTCGGCATCGGCCTGCTGTTCGAGACGGACGTCGCGGCGCTCGGGCAGGACGCCTTCGCGGGCGCGCTCGCGACCGTGCCCTGGTTCTGGAACCTCGACGAGCGTTCGCGCGAGTGGGCCGCGAAGTTCGAGAAGGCCTTCGGGAAGAAGCCCACCTGGGCGCAGGCGGGCGTGTACAGCGCCACGATGCAGTACCTCAACGCCGTCGCGCGCGCCAAGACGGACAACAGCGACGCCGTCGTGAAGGCCCTGGAGAACTACCGCTTCAGCGACTTCTTCGCCCGCAGCGCGTACATCCGTCCGCAGGACCACCGCGTGCTGCTTGACGTGTACACCGTGCAGGTCAAGTCGAAGGCGGAGAGCAAGGAGGCCGGGGACCTCTTCAAGATCGTCTCGCGCATCCCCGCCAACCGCGCCTTCATGCCCCTGAGCGAGTCCAAGTGCCAGATGAAGTGATTCTCGTGGGGCGCGCGCCGGGCGCGCTCCCCTGTGCCGGGAGGCGGACGTGAACGCCCAGCTGATGCTCATCCAGGTGTTCAACGGGCTCGTGAACGGCGCGTTCTTCGCGCTGCTGTCGCTGGGCCTCGCGGTGATCTTCGGGCTGCTGCGCATCGTGAACTTCGCGCACGGCGCGCTCTACATGCTCGGCGCGTTCGTGGCGTTCGCGCTGGGGCAGGCGTTCGGGCTGGGCTTCTGGCCTGCCCTGCTCGTCGCGCCCGTCGTGGTGGGCCTGCTCGGCGTCGCGCTCGAACGGGGCCTGCTGCGGCGGCTGTACGGCCTCGACCCCAGCTACAACCTGCTGCTCACCTTCGGCCTGACCCTGCTGATCCAGGACGCCATCAAGCAGGTGATGCTCACCCGTTACGCCGTGTCGAGCGCGCCCTACACCATCCCGGAGGCGCTCGTGGGCGCCACCAATCTCGGTTTCGTGTTCTTCCCGACCTATCGCCTGTTCGTGATCGGGTTCGCCGTCGTCGTGTGCGCCGCGACGTGGTTCGTGATCGAGCGGACCCGGGTGGGCGCCGTCATCCGCGCCGCGACGGAGAACCCGACGGTCACGCAGGCCTTCGGCATCGACGTGGGCCGCTGGGTGACGATCGTGTTCGGCTTCGGCGTGGCGCTCGCGGCGCTCGCGGGCGTGCTGGCCGCGCCGATCTACAGCGTCGAGCCGTACATGGGCTCGGAACTCATCATCGTGACGTTCGCGGTCGTCGTGATCGGCGGGATGGGCAGCATCCTCGGGTCCGTCGTGACGGGCTTCGCGGTCGGGGTGCTCGTCGCGCTGGGCTCGGCGCTGTACCCGCCCATCGCGAACACCCTGGTGTTCGTGCTGATGGCGCTCGTGCTGCTGCTGCGCCCCAACGGCCTGTTCGGCCTCCCGGAGACGAAGTGACGGCCTTGCCCGTCACGCGTGACCGCGCCCGCCGGGGCGCCGCGCTCGTCGTGGCGGCGGCCGCGCTGATCCTGCTGATCCTGCCCCACGTCGTGTACCCGGTGCTCGCGCTCGACATCCTCGCGTTCGGCCTCTTCGCCGTCGCGTTCGACCTGATGTTCGGCTTCGCCGGGCTGCTGTCGTTCGGACACGCGGCCTTCTGGGGCACGAGCGCCTACACCACCGCTTGGCTCCTCGGGCACGGGCAGAGCGTTCCCGTCGCGCTGCTCGGCGGGACGCTCACCGCGCTCGTGGTGGCCGTCCCGGTGGGGTTCCTGTCGGTCCGGTCCATCGGCATCTACTTCTCCATGATCACGCTGGCGTTCGCGCAGATGCTGTCGTTCCTCGCGCTACAGTGGACGGACGTGACGGGCGGCGAGAACGGCCTGCAGGGCCTCGCCCGGCCCGGCCTGCTCGGGCTGGACTTCACGAACAGCATGCACCGCTACTACTTCGCGCTCGTGGTGTTCGCCCTGGGGTGCTGCGCCGCGTACCGGGTGGTGCGGTCTCCCTTCGGGAAAACCCTCGTGGCCGTCCGGGACAACGAGACGCGCGCGCGCAGCGTGGGGTACTCCCCGACGCGCTTCAAGCTGACGGCGTTCCTGATCTCGGCGGCGCTCTCGGGCCTCGCGGGCTCATTGTTCGTGTTCGGTCACGGCGTCGTGAGTCTGGAGGTCGTGAACTGGCGGACGTCCGGCGAGGTCGTGATGATGACCCTGCTCGGCGGGACGGGCACCCTGTTCGGTCCCGTGGCGGGCGCGGCGATCGTGCTGCTGCTGCGTGACGTCCTTACCACCGCGAGCCTGCCCGTGGGGGTCGTGACGGGCCTCGTGTTCGTGCTGGCGGTCCTGTTCTTCCGCCGGGGGGTCGTGGGGACACTTCAGGGCTTCCTGAAGGCCCGCCGCTGAGGAGCGTCGGGAGCAGGGGACGGGGCGGCCTCCGGAGGGGCCGCCCCGTCCCTTAAGGCGGGGCGAGGGGATTCGTGCGGGACCTTCACCCCGCGCGGCCTACGGTGAGGCATGACCGACCACACCCCCCTGAGCGACATCGAACCCATCGGACGTCCCGTCGAGGAGATCGAACGCGACCAGCGCAACCGCGTCAACCCGCCCGCGCACGACACCGACGTGGACCCCGGCACCACGGACGGCATCATCGCGCCGTACAACACCGGCACCGGCACCGCCCCCTCCGGCGCGGGCGCCGCCACACCGAGCGTCCCCCTCGTGGACGAGGAGGCCGACAGAGACGGACGCTGAGAACAGGGACCTCGTCGCGGCCGTTCGTTCGCAGTGAAACCCAAAAGTCAGTCTCCATCGAGGGGCGGACTCCGAACACCGGAGTCCGCCCCCGATTTCGAGCCGCTGGGGGAGGTATCGGTGATCTTGGGGGATTCGTTCGCGGGAGGTGTCGGTGAACTCGGGGGAAAACGGGCAGAAAAGTCGTCCCACAGCAGTGTCGCCGCTCTGCCCGTTTCGGCACCCAATACTATCGGTGAACTTGGGGGAAATAGTGCAGGGAGGTTGTCCCACAGCGGCTCTCCTATCTCGTCCTCTCGATCGTCTCCTCTCGATCGTCCGACGCTATCGGTGTACTTGGGGAATGGCGGCCGCAGAGTTGAAAATTCGAGTCGAGGGCCGCCCTCTCATTCTGGAACGTGCTCCTAACGCTCACTCAGCGATTGAAGACGTGAAAGCAGTTCCTCCATGTAGCTCTCGGTTTTCTGTTGGGCTTGTGCAGAAATGTATTCATGCTTGATCTCGAGCGCATTCAAAACTCCCTGACAACACGCGTCTTCCATACGAGCCCAATCGTTTTGACGGAGTCGTTTTCCGATAAGGACCTTCAACGAGCTGCGCACATGCTCCCACTGCTCGTGAGGCCGAAGTCCCGATAGCTTCACTCGCTCTCGTTCGGCCGCTTCTGCAGCGGCCCTTTCCGCCAGATCGACTAGTGTCGTGTTGCGTACACTGGCTTGACCACCAGACGTCGAGATTGCTGAAAACCGGTCTTCAAGCACGTACTTGTCAGGATGATTCAGCATGTCGACGACGAGGCCAGCGGGGCTCCTCAATTGATCAGGGCGCCTGACGACCTGCCGCTTGACGTAATCGACGACGTCTTCCACACGCTCCGGTGCTTCGCAGGCAAGTTTATTCGCCTGTGGAGCTGCCACACCCACGGAAATCAGCAGACGGACGAGGTGTGGATCGGCTTGTTGATGTGCGGAAAACACATAAGTGATGGAGGTATTTCTTCGGGAACCCTCAATTCGCACCTCGGCAAGGTAGCGTTGCGCGACAAGCTCCTCGTGTGCTTCGCAGAGTGTCCTGAGGACACGAGCAGGTTTCTCGTCCTGTATGCCGCACGCCTGACGCCAATCCAGAAGTCCGACGGACAACTCGGGAAGCGGGCGGCCGGCATCCGTGTATCGGTGGGCTTCGAGCAGTCGGTAGAGGGCGCGTGCAGGTGGTTGCTCGATGGCGGTCAAGAGTTGTCGTTCGAGCGCTTGCGTGAAGCCTGCGCGAATGGAACGGGCGAGCTCATCACCAATTCGGATGGATAGGGTCGCTTCAGGAACGAGCTTGCGCAGTCTCTCGGTTTCGTCGTCCCCTCCAAGGTCCAGGAAGGCGATCTTGTCGATGAGCCGTAACGTCACGTTTGTCCTGATTTGGTCGTGGCTCGGGCTGGCCCAACCCTCCGACACGATGAAACCTGTGGACCACAACCGTAACAGCGATTCTCGCAGCCGGTGGTAACTGCTGCCGTTGTTCGGCAGGAAGCTCGCTTCTCTCAGGGCGTAGGCCGTGGTGTGCAGCCAGTTGTCACGAGGTGAGTCGTGAGCTGCGAAGAGGGACTCTATGCCGATCAGCACGTTGGTATCGATGCCACGTGGTCTGCCGTCTGCCGCGCGGATCTCCAGTCGATATGACTGCGTCCCCACCGTGAAGGCAGAGGACCAGCGAGTTTCGGGGCCGACGCGGGTCTGGAGGCTGACGATGCCGAGGCGTGCGACGTTCCTCTCGTCGACAGTGGCGAAGTCCTGGGTTCGATGGTCCTTCTTCATGCGCTCCTCTCGTCGCGGCCTGTTGTTGTTTCTTTTACTAAAGAAAAACAAAAAAAACAACAACAAGGGCGAATCATGAGTGCGTCCAGGACGCGCTTTCCCTCGAAAAACGTACCAAAGGTGTCGCTATTGTGAGAGAAATCGTGCCAAAGGTGTCGCTATTTATGAGGAGAAACGTACCAAAGGTATCGTGCTTTGCAAGTCAAAGCGGAGACGAGCCCGGAGGAGAGAAAACGCCGTCCAGCACGTGGACACAGTGAGGACACAAAAAAACGTACCAAAGGTGTCGCTATGGGCAGTACCAAAGGTGTCGCTACCTGGCGACATAACGTACCAAAGGTGTCGCTACAGAATCTCCTGCTTCTATGGGGAATTGTTATGTTATAAGCTAAACGTACCAAAGGTGTCGCTATGTGAAAAACGCTGAATTTCGTCGACCGCAGCGTCATCGTGCCAAAGTTGTCGCTATGTCTAGACAGCACACTGTCTAGACAGGGACGGCGGACAGCGAGGCTTGCTCCCGCACCTCACCCGTCGGACCCGCACTTCTCCACACCGGCGGTTTCGACGCACCCGTGAGGGTCGGGCGCACAAGGAGCTGCCATACGGTAAGAACGAGACGACGAAGCCCGGCGCTTCCGCGCCGGGCTTCTCCTTGCGGAAGCTCAGGGGTTGGGCAGGTTCACGCCGGTGTTTCCGTCCACGAGGATCCGGTCGAGGGCGCCGTCACCGTCGGCGTCGTCGAGGTTCGTGAGGCCGGCGTTCCGCACGGTGTTGTTCGTGAAGCTCAGCAGGGTCGGGTCCGCCTCGGTCCCGTCGTACGCGCCGAGGGTCAGGCCGGATTCGCCGCCGACGAGGGTGACCCCGTCGAACAGGTTCAGGGTGTTGCCGTCGATGGCGGCGTTCGCCTGGGACACGTCGAACTGCGCCGAACCGCTGCTGGTGACGTTGTTGCCGCTCACGGTCGCCGTGCCCCATCCCAGCCGCATGAGGACGTTCGAGTCGACGCTGCCGAGCGTCCGGATCGTGTTGCCCGTGACGCGGACGTCCTGCTTTCCGATCGTGGTGTCGTAGGAGTTCGCGTACAGCTGGAAGCCGGTCCACCAGCGGTCGGCTCTCAGCGCGCGAGGGTCCTTCAGCGTGACCGTGTTGTTCGTGACGGTGCAGGTACGGGCGAACTCGCAGTACGCCGTGAAGTACGCGTTGTCCTTGCCGGTCACCTCGACGGTGTTGCCGCTCAGGTCGAGGTTGCCATCCCACGCGTCCACGTAGACCTGCCGATCCGCGCGGATCCCGTTGCCCGTCACGGTGACGTCGCTGGCGACGCGCCGGTCACCGTTGTTGGTGTAGAGCTGCAGCGTGCCGTACTGGTACAGGGAGGCGCTGCTCGTGTCGGCCGTCCGGGAGACGACGCTAATGTCGGGGTTGTCCTTCACGACGACCTGCCCCAGGGTCGAGTAGACCTCCGCGTATCGGTCGGCGTCGATCTTCGCGTTCCCGCTCACCGTGACCCGACCGAGCGCGTTGTTGTAGATGCCGAGGTACGTGGGGTCCTCACGACCTTCGGGTCCGTCGCCGACGGAGAGTTCGAGGTTGCCGTCGACGGTGACGTGGTTGGTGGGGGCCTGGCCCTCGTATTCGCTCTGACCGCCGAAGATCTCGAGGTGGTCGTCGGAGTGGAGGAGCTTGTTGCCGCTGACCGTGACGTCGCCGGAGCCCGACCAGAGGTTCACGTAGGGGAGGTACCGTCCGCCCGTGTCGCCGTTCGAGTCGGTCGCCAGGATGGTGCTGCCCTTGACGGTCGTGTCGCCGTACTGGCTGCCGAGCTGGAGGTTGGTGTACTGCCCGTGGTCCGCGAGCGTCGCGGCGTCGGTGGTGATCGTGCTGTCCTCGATGGTGAGGGCGGAGAGCACGGCCATGATGTTGACGTTGTCGTCCGTCCTGATGGTGCTTCGGGTGATGCGCGCGCTGCCGACGGCCTGCACCTGCACGCCCGCGCCGTAGAACGCGAGGTCGCCGTGGGTGACGGACGTCAGCGCCGTGCCGTCGAGGCCGAGGTTCGTGGCGATGATCTGCGCGCCCCGGTTGAGCTTCACCGTGCTGCCCGTGAAGCTCACGTCGCTCCCGACGAGCGCGACGAGCATCTGACCCGCGTTCGCGGTGACCTCCGCGAAGGTCACGTGGTCGAAGTCGAGGCTGCTGGTGGAGGTCGCCGTGACGCTCCGGGCGCTCATCCGGCCGCCCGTGTTCGTCTGCGGGGCGGGCAGCAGGAACGGGTGGGCCTGGGGCTGAACCGGCTGGTGGGGGGCCGCGAGTGCCGCCGAAGGAACGGCGCTGCGGGCGGCGTTCAGGGTGGGGTGGTGGGGCGCGGGCAGCGCGGACGCGGCCCTCTGGAAGGTCGTGGCGTTCTCGCGCAGGGCGGACGCGGTGGGTTCGGACAGGTCGCCGTCGTAGATGCTGTCGGCGGCGTAGAAGGTGTCGCCCGCGAAGGTCAGGTTCGACACGAGGAGCCGGGTGTCGCCGCTCACGATGAACTGCACGTCCCCGTCGACCCGCGTCCGGTCCTGTCCCTGCCCGATGACGCTGCGGTGGTCGAGCCGCAGCGGACGCTCGCCCGGCGTGTACTCCCTGGCGCCCAGGAGGAGCACGCCGCCGACGGGGAGCGCGTCGAGCGCCGTCTGAAGTTCGGTGGTGGTGCGCGCCGAGTCCGGTGCGGCTCGGGCGATGAGGATCTTCGCGGGCGCGGTGACGGTCCTGCCGCCCGTGGTGACGTCGACGTTCACGTAGCCCCAGGCCGCGCCCGTGGGGACGGTGAAGGTGACGCTCGTGTCGCTCCATTCGGTGACGCTCGCGGCGGCGCCGCCGATGGTGACCGCGCCGGTCGTGCCGAGGTGGGTGCCCGTCAGGGTGACGGTCCCGCCATGCGGCGCCGTGGTGACGTTGAGGCCGCTGATCGTCGCGGGCAGGGTCTGCGGGACCGGGTCGACGATGGGGGTGGGTGCGGGCGCGGGCTGGTTGCAGGAGGCCAGCAGGCCGCTCGTGAGGACGAGCGCGCAGCCGAGGATCAAGGTCTTGTGGATCTTCATGAAGCTCCTTCTCCTCGCCGTGGAGGACGTCGCGAACCATCGGTTTCACGCGACGCTCACGAACCTAACGGGGACGGGATGGCTTCAGGATGGTGCCGCCGCCCGGGCCATTCCTGCACCCACGTTTCACCGCCGCTCACGCGGCCCCGCGCGCCGCCCGCCACAGTACGTTCACGCCCGCCCATCAGGCGGGCAGGGGAGGGAATCCATGGGCATGCTGGAATCGAAGGTGGCGTTCGTCACGGGCGGCGCCAGTGGGATCGGCGCGGGCACCGCGCGTCGTCTCGCGCGGGAGGGCGCGCGCGTCGCGCTGGCGGACGTGCAGCAGGAGGACGGGGAGCGCGTCCGCGACGAGATCCGCGCGGCGGGCGGCGAGGCCGTGTACCTCACCTGCGACGTGAGCGACGCCGCGAGCGTCCGCGACGCGATCGAGGCGACCGTGCGCGAGTTCGGGCGGCTCGACATCGTCTTCGCGAACGCCGGGATCAACGGGATGTGGGCGCCGATCGACGAGCTCGAACCCGACGAGTGGGACAAGACCATCGCGATCAACCTGCGCGGCACGTACCTGACGGTGCATTACGCCGTGCCTCACCTGCGCCGGGCGGGCGGGGGCAGCATCGTCGTGACGAGCAGCGTGAACGGCAACCGCACGTTCTCCACGCCCGGCGCGAGCGCCTACTCGACGTCGAAGGCGGGTCAGGTGGCGTTCGCGAAGATGATGGCGCTCGAACTCGGACGGGACGGCATCCGCGTGAACGCCGTCTGTCCGGGCGCGATCGAGACGAATATCGACGAGCGCACGCAGAAGAAGGACACGGAGCGGCTGCACATGTCGGTCGAGTTCCCCGAGGGACACCCGGCACTCCACGAGGGCAAGGGCGAGCCCGTGGACGTCGCGGACACGGTCCTGTTCCTCGTGTCGGACCTCGGGCGGCACGTGTCGGGCGTGGAGCTCTACGTGGACGGCGGCGCGTCCCTGCTGAAATGAAGGATTTCGCTGTCCGTCCGAACGAACCCTCCGGGGGTCCGAAGCCGCCGGGACGTGATGTCTGAACGTGTCTACAGGTGCATGCCGATCAGGACGGCCTCCACGCGTCTAGATTCCCTGTGGGGTCTCCAGGTTCCGCCTTTCATTCTCGCGAGGAGCACGACATGACGCACGATCCGGCAATCCGGTCTCGGCCCGACGACTCGACTCACACTCTCGCGCCCGACATGGCGCCGTTCACCCGCGAGGTCCGGGATGCCTGAGGCAGCGTGGGCGATCATCGTGCACGGCGGGGCGAAGGAGGTCCCGGAGGGCAAGGAGGACGCGAACCGCTCCGGGGTCCTCGCGGCGCTCGCGGCGGGCCGCCGGGTGCTGGAGGGCGGCGGAAGCGCCGTGGAGGCCGTGGAGGCGGCCGTGCGGGTGCTGGAGGACGACGCCACCTTCAACGCGGGCATGGGCAGCGCCCTCAACGCGGACGGCGAGGTGGAGATGGACGCCGCCCTGATGGACGGCGGGACCCTCGACGTGGGCGCCGTGACGGGCGTCATGGGTGTGCGGCATCCCGTGAGCGTCGCGCGGCTTCTCCTGCGCGAGGAGACGGTGCTGCTCGCCGGCGAGGGCGCGTCGCGCTTCGCCCGGGATCGTCGCGCGGAGCTCGCGGACCCGGACGAGCTCGTGACGGACGAGCAGCGCGGCGCCCTCGCCGAGCACGACACGGTCGGCGCGGTCGCGCTCGACGGGCGCGGTCACGTCGCGGCGGCCACCAGCACGGGCGGCCTGACCGGGCAGTCGAAGGGCCGGGTCGGGGACTCGCCCCTGCCGGGCTGCGGTTTCTACGCGGACGACACGGTGGGCGCGGTGGCGCTGACCGGTACGGGTGAGACCATCGCGCGGGCGATGGTGGCGGCGCGCGTCGTCACGAACCTGCCGGGCGCGGGGCCCGAGGGGGCGGTGCGGGGCGCGCTGGAGTTCATGGGTTCGCGTGTGGGCGGCAACGGTGGCGGGGTGGTCGTCACACCTGAAGGGCAGGTGGGCTGGTGGCACACCAGCCCGCACATGCCCGTCGCCTACGCTACGTCGCGGGAGCCGCAGCCCAGGGTGACCCTGAAGAAGACCGAGGAGGAAGCGGATGTCGAACCAGCACAGTGAGGGCGCGAGCGGGCAGGGCGTCCTCGTCATCATCGGCGGGCACGAGGCCAAGGAGGGCCGCCGCGAGGTGCTGCGCGAGGTCGCGCGTCACGCGCGCGGCGGGAAGCTCGTCATCGCGACGGTCGCGTCGCACGAGCCCGAGGGGTACTTCGAGGGCTACCAGCAGGGCTTCGACGGGCTCGGCGTGGGGGAGCTCGTGGAGCTCTACGTGCAGGAGAGGCCCGAGGCGTCGTCCCCGGAGAAGCTCGCGCTGTTCGACGGTGCCGCGGGCGTGTTCTTCACGGGCGGTGATCAGCTGCGCATCACCAGCCAGATCGGCGACACGCCCGTCGAGGCGCGCGTCCGCGAGGTGCTCGCGGCGGGCGGGGTGATCGCGGGCACGTCGGCGGGCGCGTCCGTGATGTGCGAGACGATGCTCGTGAAGGGCACCAGCGACGAGTCCTACCATGTGGGCGACCTGCGCATGGCGCCCGGCCTGGGCCTGATCGGAGGCGTCATCATCGATCAGCACTTCGCGGAGCGTGGCCGTATCGGGCGTCTGCTGGGCGCGGTGGCACACAACCCGCGAGCGCTCGGCATCGGCATCGACGAGGACACCGCGATCGTCGTGCGCGGAGCGCCCGGCGAGCAGCGCTTCACGGTGGTGGGGAGCGGCGCGGTGTACGTCGCGGACGGGGCGGGCGTCACGCACTCCAACATCGCCGAGGCGCGGCGCGCGGAGACGCTCACGCTGTTCGGCGTGCGCCTGCACGTGCTGTCGGCCGGGGACACCTTCGACCTCGCCCGCAGGGAGCCCGCCGCGCGCGCCGAGGGCCACGAGAAGGCCGCGGACTGAGGCCACGGGATGGCGGGGCGGCACGGTGGCCGCCCCGCCATCCTGCCGTCATGGCCGTCCCGGTACCGTGCGTGTCGAAGGGGAGGACGACATGCACAGGATGACGATGACGGCTTTGACGGCCCTGGGACTCGGGCTGACGCTCTCGGCGTGCGGGGGTTCGGAACTGCAACTCGCGGGGGCCGTCCAGTACAACCTGCAGGCGCCCGATCACGTCACCGCGAAGCGAGGGAGCGCCCAGGGGACGCCCATCACGGTCACGGCGACGCACCTGCTGTCCTCGCCCATCACGGCACCCATCGAGCTCACGCTGGACAACCCTCCGGCGGGGGTGCGCGCCGAGCCCGTCACGATCGACGTGAACGGGTCGAGCGCCACCCTGAACGTCTTCGTGGACGCCGCGTACGCGGGCGCGGCGTCCACGACCCTCACCGTGAAGGGCACGGCGGCGGTCGTGAACGTGCAGAAGGTGAACGTGCGGCTCGACGTGACGCCGTAGCCACTCTCAGGCGGCGTGGGCCTCCCGGTGGGTCTCCTGCTCGTGCAGCTCGACCACGCGGGGCCACGCGAGCCTGCGGGCACGCCAGGCGAAGATCAGCACCTTGACGACCTCCTCCAGCACCCGCGCCACCAGCAGGCCCCACACGCCGTACCCGAGCGGGAACGCGAGGAGCCACGCGAGCGGCAGTCCCACCGCGAAGGCGCTGAGGGCGTCGCCGAGCAGCACGCCGCGCGTGTCGCTGGCCGACGGGAGGATGCCGCCGCCACGGACCATGTTCGCGACCTTGACGACCTGGAAGGCGGCGTTGAGGAGGATCGTGGCGGCGGCGACGTCGCGGACGCGCTCCCCGACCCCCGCGTAGAGGTGCGGCAGGGCGTACACGCTCAGGGCGTACAGGGCGCCGAACACGAGGCCCGTGACGAGGCCGAAGCGTTCCACGGCGCGGGCCCGCTGGCGTGCGAGGGCCGCGTCACGCTGCCCGACGGCCTGCCCGATGAGGGCGGTCGCGGCGGGCACGAGCCCGAAGGACGCGACGACGAAGATGCCCTCGATGGTGTAGGCGATCTGCACGCCCGCGAGCGTGGCCGTGCCGAGCCGGGCGAGGATGAGGGCGTAGAGCAGGTTGCCGCCGCTCCACGCGAGCTGCGTGGCCGCGAGGGGCAGCGAGAGGTGGGCGAGCTCGCGCAGGGGCACGAGGGCGGCGCGTCCGAGCGGTGGGGGAGACCAGCGCAGGGAGCCGAGCGTGCCGTACGTGACCCACCAGAGCAGCCCGACCCGCACGAGCTGCCCGGCGAGGGCGCCCCAGGCGGCCCCGACGAGCCCCAGGGCCGGGAGGCCGAGGGCGCCCTTCACGAGGGCGTAGCCGACGGCGACGTTGACGACGGCGGCGACCATGGTGGTGAGCATGGGCACGCGCGGCTTCTCCAGGGAGCGCAGCACGCCGCCCGCGACGACGCTCAAGACGATGAGGGGCACGGTGAGCGCGGCGACGCGGAAGAAGGGCGCGGCGGCCTCGACGAGATCCTGGGGCGCGCCGAGCACGCCGAGCAGGGGCCGTGCGAAGACGGCGGCGAGCGTGGCGAGGCCGAGCGTGAGGACGGCGGCGAGCGTGAAGGCGAGGCTCGCGACGCGCGCGACGCCCTTGTGGTCCCCGGCACCGTAGGCGCGTGCGACGAGGATGCCCGCGCCGGACCCGATCGTGCCGAGCGTGAAGACGCCCATGAGGGTGACGTTGTTGCTGAATCCGACGGCGGCGACGGCGGTCGCGCCGAGCCCCGCGACGATGAGCTGCGCGAGGAAGTTGAAGGCGAGCTGGACGACGGCTTCGAAGCTGGCGGGCAAAGCGAGTCGCAGGATGTCGCGAAGGTGGGCGCTCGACAAGGGAATCCTCCGCGAGCACTGTAGGGCAGGCGGACGTGGCGGGCATGACGTGAGCCTCGTTCGCGTTTGGAGGTCGTTCAGGTTGGACGCACCACAAGAGGCTCATTCTAATGAATCGTGTTATCATTCATTTGAAAGGAGCCCGTATGCAACCCTACCGCAAAACCGATGCGCTCATGCAGGAACTCGTGGATCAGGTGTTCCATACCCCACGCCACCGGGTCAGACGCGCGCTCGAAGTGGGCGACGACGACGCGCTCACCGTCACTGCCTTCACCCTCGTCGAGGAGCTCGCCGATCTGACCGGCCTGCCCAAGACCCAGATCTACACCATCGTCGGCACGTCGCAACCCACCAGCAGTCGCGAGCGCCGAGCAGGCACACTGGCACCCGTGGACGTCGCGGACCGGGCGCTGCAGGTCACGGAGCTCTTCGCGCGAGTCGTCGCCGTCCTCGGCCGGGACAAGGCGCGAGCCTGGATCGTTCGTCCCAACGGCCATCTGGACGGCAAGGCTCCGGTGGACCTCATGCGCACCTCCACGGGACGCGACCGCCTCGCCCGCTACCTCGACTCTCTCGAGGACGTCACGTACGGATGAGGGTCTGGAGACTCGCATGGAACCGGCCGAACGCGCTGGCCGCCTTCACCCCCGGCAACGGCGCCGGGCGATTCAACCCGCCCGGCGTCGGCGTGATCTACACCAGCACCACCCTCCCGCTCGCCGTGCTCGAAGTCATGGCGCACTGGGAGGAGTACTTCAACTTCGAGGGCTACGTCACCTGCACGGCCGACCTCCCGGACGACCTGAACGTGGAGCACCTCCCCGAAGGCTTTCCCGTCACCGACCGGGAGCGCTGCCGCGAGTACGGCCTGTCCTGGCACGAGGAGAGCCGCGCGGCCGCCCTCGTGGTGCCGAGCGTCCTGATGCCCGAGGTCTGCGGGGAACGCAACGTCATCCTCAATCCGGCTCACCCCGACTTCGACCGACTCCTCCCGAGCCTGCGTCTGCACGGGCCCTTCAGCCTCGACCACCGTATCCTCGGCGCGCTCAGGACGCCGAACTGAACCGTCAGATGCTCGCGGCGGTCCCACGCTCGGGCCAGTTCAGCAGGTAGCCGGTGCTCCGTCCGCCCGCCCGGGGGGCGACGACGAGCAGACCTCTGGCGACGAGGTCGTGTCCCACAGGAACCGTGGCCACTCGTCGCGCAGGTGGGCGTAGGAGTGGTTCGCGGTCATGATCGGATTACACGTTCTAATCTGATCGAATTTGATTCGATGAGGACGAGCGCCGTTCCCGCCGAGTCCACGCCCACATCAGCTCCACCACCGTCGCCGGGTCCGCCACGCGGTGCTCCGCGAGGGTGAGGCCCTCCCCGACCTTCACGGTGACGCCCTCGCGCCGCAGCACCTCGAAGCCCTCCTCGTCCGTGGCGTCGTCGCCCAGGAAGACCGCGAGCCGATCCGGAAACGCTGCCCTCAGGCGGGCGAGCGCGCGGCCCTTCCCGAAGCCCGCCGGGCGGAACTCCCGCACCAGCTTCCCACGCATGAGCTCCCAGCCCGGCGGGAGCGTGAGCGCCTCCAGCGCGGCTTCCACCCGGACCTGCTCGTGGGGCGCGACCTCGCGGTAGTGCACCGCGAGCGTGCGGCCCTTGTCCTCCAGCCTCAGACCGGGCGTGGGCGGCACGCGCGCCGTGATTTCGCGGATGGCCGTCACGTCGGGCGCGGGCGGCGTCTCACCCGGCCACTCCATCCCGTGCAGACCGATCACGGTGAGGCCCGGAAGGTTCAGGAAGGCGCGCACCTGCGCCGCGCCGCGCCCCGTCAGGACCGCCACCTCGTGCCCGGCCTCCACCAGCGCCGTGAGGGCCTCCCGCGCGCCCTCCTGGGGCAGCGCCGCGTCCGGATTCGTGACGATGGGCGCGAGCGTCCCGTCGTAGTCCGACACGACCAGCAGGGACCGCGCGCCGAGCCCAGCCAGTTCACGGGGCACGCTCACGCGCCCTCCACCTCCCGCACGAACCCGTCCGCCCAGGACCGCAGGTCGCTCGCACGCAGCCGCTCGCGCAGCCGCAGGAGCCGGGCCTGCTTCTCGTCGAGCGGCATGTTGAGCGCCTGCAGCAGGGCCGACGCGAGCCCCTCGGGATTGTACGGGTTGACCTGCAGCGCCTCGGGCAGTTCGTCCGCCGCGCCCGCGAAGCGCGACAGGACCAGCACCCCGTCGCGCGAGGACGCCGCGAACTCCTTCGCGACGAGGTTGAGTCCGTCGCGAAGGGGCGTCACGAGCATCACGTCCGCCGCGCGGTAGTGCGCGACGAGCTCCTCGCGCGGCACGCCCCGGTAGATGTACTGGATGGGCGACCAGCCGTCGCGGGTGTGCTTGCCGTTGATGCGGCCCACGAGGCCCTCCACCTGCGCGCGCAGCTGACGGTACGACTCCACCCGCTCGCGGCTCGGCACGGCGATCTGCACGAACGTCACCTGGCGCCGCGCCTCGGGGTGACGGTCGAGGAACGCGTCGAAGGCCTCCAGCCGCTCCGGGATGCCCTTGGTGTAGTCGAGGCGGTCCACGCCCAGCAGGATGCGCGTCTGGACGCTCTGACGGACCCGCGCGGCGGTCTCCTCCACCTCCGGCGACGTGGAGAGCTCCTCGTACGCGTCCACCTCGATGCCGATGGGCCGGGCCACCACCCTGGAGACGTGGTCCCTCCAGGTCACCGCCTCGCCGTTCGTCACGGCGCCCAGCACGCGGCGGCACGCGGACAGGAAGTGCCGCGTGTACTCCTCCGTGTGCATCCCCACGACGTCCGCGCCGAGAATGCCGTCCACGAGCTCCCGGTCCCACGGGAGCGTACGGAACACCTCCGACGACGGCCACGGGATGTGCCAGAAGAACCCGATCCGCGCGTCCGGGAGCGCCTCGCGGATCATGCGCGGCACGAGCGCGAGCTGGTAGTCGTGCACCCAGATCGTGTCGCCCTCGCGGTAGCTGCGGACCGCCGCGTCCGCGAAGCGGCGGTTGACCGTCTCGTACGCCCGCCACCAGTCCGCGCGGTACTTCGTCCGCTCGATGAAGTAATGACTCATCGGCCACAGCGCGCGGTTCGAGAAGCCGTGGTAGAAGTCACGCACCTCCGCGTCGCTGAGCCGCACGCGCTCCAGCCGGTAGCGCGGCTCCTCGGCGGGCAGGTCCACCCGCTCGATTTCGGGCTGCTGCTCGCCCCACGCGATCCACGTGCCGCCCGCGTGCTGCAGGGCCGGGTCGAGCGCGGCGGTGAGGCCGCCGATGGACGGGACCCAGGTAACGTGGCCGCCGTCGCCCGCGTGCGGCGCGTACGGCTCCCTGTTCGAGACGACGATGAGTCCCATAGGCTTCCTCCTCAGGTGTGGCGGTCCTGCGCGTCCTGATGGACGCTGCCGAGCACGTCGCCCGGCGTGGACCGCGCGAAGCGCGTGTTGATCTCCCGGAGGCGCGCCACGTCCAGCTTCGGTTCACGCGTGGCGGTCAGGAGGCCGTTCGTCTCCTGCTCCGTGTCGGTGAGCTGCGTGTAGCAGAAGCCCGCCAGCGAGTCCGACGCGAGGACCGCCGTGACGAGCTCGTCGTACCGCGCGAGGAGCTCCTCGCCGCTGCGGACCGTGCCGTACCCGAACCAGCGCTCGCCCTCGCCGGGCGCGAAGCTCAGCCCACCGAACTCGCTCAGCACCACCGCCGCGTCCCCGTGGTCGTCCACGTCGGTGAGGATGTTGCGGAAGTACGGCTGCACGGACCGCAGGGTCTCCTGCGTGGACGCGCGCGTCCCGTAGCGCTCCCGCAGCGTTTCCCCGTGCGGGGCGTAGTCATGGACGCCCAGGACGTCCCCCGCGACGTACTGCCACCCGTCGTTCGCCACGACCGGCCGCGTCGGGTCCATCGCGCGCGTCAGGCCGTACAGGCCCCGCACGAACGCGCGCTGCGCCTCGTCTCCCTCCAGGTTCGGGACGCCCCACGACTCGTTCATCGGCACCCACGTCACCACGCAGGGGTGCGAGTGGTCGCGGCGCAGCACCTCCAGCCACTCGCGTGTGACGCGCTCCACCGTCTCGGGCGAGTAGGCGTACGCGCTCGGCATCTCCGCCCACACCAGCAGGCCCAGGCGGTCGCACCACGCGAGGAAGCGCGGGTCCTCCACCTTCTGGTGGATGCGGACGCCGTTGAAGCCCAGGGACCGGACGAGCTCCACCTCGCGGCGCAGGGCGTCCGTGTCGGGCGCGGCGAGGTGCGACTGGGGCCAGTAGTTCTGCGCCAGCACCAGGCGCAGGTAGAACGTGAGCCCGTTGAGCAGGAAGCGCCCGCCCTGCACGGCCGCGCTCCGCAGGCCCGCGTAGGAACCCACGCGGTCGAGCGTCCGCCCGCCCGCCTCCAGCGTGAGCTCCGCGTCGATGAGGTTGGGGCGGCGCGGGGACCACAGGATGTCGTCCCGCTCCGGGTTGGTGGAGACGAAGTTCAGCGGGATCGTCGCACGCACCTCCGCGCCCGTCACGGTGAGGGCCTGCTCCGCGAGGAGCTCTTCTCGCAGGGTGAGGCGGACGCGCAGCGCGGCCCCGTCCACGAGTGGGCCCGCGACGCGCGCCACGAGGCGCAGTTCCATCCTGTCCACGTCCGGCGTCCAGCGGAGCGCCTCGATGCGGGTGCGCGGCGCGCGTTCCAGCCACACCGTCTGCCAGATGCCGCTCGTGCGGTGATACCAGATGGCGTGCGGTTCGACCTGCCAGTCCTGCTTTCCGCGCGGCTGCGTCAGGTCACGCGGTTCGTCCTCCGCGCGGACCACCACGATCTGCTCGGCGCCCTCACGCAGCGCTGCCGTGACGTCCGCCGTGAACGGCGTGTGCCCGCCCTCGTGCCGCGTCACGAACTGCCCGTTCACCCAGACCTCCGCGCGGTAGTCCACCGCGCCGAAGTGCAGCAGCACGTCCGTGTCGGCAGAAGCCTCCACCTTGAAGGTCCGTCGGTACCACAGCACGCGGTGGTAGCCCGTTTCACGCAGACCGCTCGCGTGGGACTCCGGCGGGAAGGGCACGACGATCTGTCGGTCGTACACGTCGTCGCGCGCGTACCAGCGGTCACGACGTCCGACGTCGTCGTCGTCGAAGGCGAACCCCCACGTGCCGCCGAGATCGGTCCACTCGTCGCGGGTGAGCTGGGGGCGGGGGTGGAGGACGTCGGGTTCTCGCATCGGGCCTCCTGGGGCCGGGCGCTCCCTGAGGGGCGCCGGGGTTCGAGAGAGTCTAAAGCTCCCCGCGTTTGTATCACCAACGGGAGTCCTTCACGTCCGTGATGGCCTCCCGGGGGTTCCTCACGCCCGGGCCGCCTAGCCTGAGGGCATGGACGTGCTGATCATCGTGCTGGGGTCGCTCGCGCCGTTCGCGGTGGTGCTGGGCGTCGTGCTCGTGCTGCGCTTCCTGCGCGGACGCGGAGGCTCGTGAGCGCCCACCTCGTTCAGCTCCTGCTGCCCCTCTACGACCGCGAGGGCCGAGCCTTTCCGGGCGAACGCTACGCCGAGGTGGCCGGGGAGCTCACGGGCCGCTTCGGTGGCCTCACCGCGTACTCCCGCGCGCCCGCCACCGGCCTGTGGAAGCCCGACGAGGGTCGTACCGTGCGTGACGACGTGGTCGTCTTCGAGGTGATGACCGACGAGCTCGACCGCGCGTGGTGGGCCGACTACCGGGAGACGTTGAGGCGACGCTTCGCGCAGGACGAACTGGTGGTCCGCGCGCACGAGGTGGAACGGCTCTGACGGGCGGAGCGGGGCCGCTCTGCCAGGTGTTCGCCGAAATTTTTCGCTGATTGATGATTTTTAGTATTTATCTTTTAACTACTAAAACAAGATGATCATCATCATAGGGGAGGGGCGCTCGCGTCCAGGACGGTGTTTTCAGCCTGATTTGCCCCAGTTCTTACGATAGTTTGCCCCACTAGTTACGATACTTTTGCCCCACTTCTTACGATAGTTTGTGTTCCAAGTCACACCAGTTCTTACGATACTTTTGCCCCACTTCTTACGATAGTTCGGCGGGCGTCCTCCCCAGTTCTTACGATAGGGCCAGCTCAAAACGCCCCACTTCTTACGATAGTAACGGCCTGTTTCGCCCCACTTCTTACGATACCCCAAAAAAGGAAAGGAAAAGGCCGTCTAGGACGGCCTTTTCCTAATTATTCCTCCACTTCTTACGACAGGCGTTGCCCCACTTCTTACGATAGGTCCGACGGTCGCGCGAGGGACTGCAGCGTCTCGATCGCCTCCACCCGGCTGGCTCCACCCATGAGCGTCTTGAGCACCAGCCGGTACGTCTCTCTGGCGTCGATCTCTCCGAGAGCGACAAGACTCCTGAGGCGATCCAGCTGTGCCAGTTCCAGGCACGGCCCCGACTTCGAACGTCGAAGCGTCTCGTTGTGGAACGGGTTGAAGACGTACTCTGCCATTTCCTCGAAAGTGCCCTTCGAAAAGACGTCCGCTTCACTTCCTCCATCTGCCTCCTCGGACGGCACCTGGACTTTGCAGACCGCGGACCTCTGGGATGCGTGGGCGGTCTCAGCTTCCCGAACACGTGCCCCCTGCAGGATCGACTCCGCGTCCTTGAGCATCGCCGCGAGGTACCGCGCCTCGTTCTCCACCCGGCTGCGCGCGCCGCGCTTGTGCGTCTCGAACGCATCGATGACCTTCAGGACGTCCTCGCCGAGCTCACGGGCGTACTTCTCGGCCTGCGACCTGTGCACCCCGTACCGCAGGAGCGCCTCCACGTGCTCCGGACGCGCGGGCGCGCTCGCCTGCCCGTACACGTACCGCACCTCCGTCCTGCGTCCCGTGCCCGAATACGCCACGGATTGCAGATAGCCCTCCATGAGCAGCGGTTTATGCATCGCGTCGAGGGCGCGCCGGATCTTGTCCGGGCCGGGATCGAGGATGCCGCAGTGCGCGCCCCACTCCACGAGCGGCACCGTGAGACGGTACGGCTCGCCCTCCCCGAGCGCCGCCGCCTCGAACAGGTGCAGGTCCAGCAGGCGGTACAGCGTGCGCGCCCCGACGGTGGGCAACCTGCGGTACAGCGTGAGGTTGAGCGGCTTCACGTGCCCGTCGCGGATGCTCTTCGTGAGGCGGTCGCTGAGCTGCAGCCTCATCACGGAACGCTCGTCCAGGCCGTCCTGCCCGTGCGTGTACTGCACGTCGTTGAGCAGGTTGAAGTGCGCGGAGATGAAGCGCATCTCGCGCGCCTCGTACCAGCCGTCCGTGAGAGTGTACGTGGCGGTCTTGAGTCGTTCGAGACCCTCCTTGAACATCTCGTAGTACACACTCGTCACGCCCATCCCCGATCCCCTGAGGACCGCGTAGGGTGTCGCGACGATCACCCCGTCCGCCGGGCAGCCCGCTTCCACGTACGCGTTGAGCAGGCTCACGAGGATGTCACCGTCCACGCCGCGCGGCAGGCCCACGTCCGGCATGCCCTTGCAGGTCACCGTGACCATCTTCCCGGTCGGCGTGGTCACGTGGCGTGTCCACACCAGCTTGTCCCTCGGCAGGTACTTCTGGCTGGGGATCAGGGCGATCCCGGCGATGTTGCGCTCGTCGATGCCCCGCGCGACGTCGTTGTCCCGGCGTTTCCTGCTCATGCGGGAACTGTAGGCGGCGCGCTTCCTCCCCGGTGGGGCACGCCCTAGACAACTCGCGTGCTCGTCCGTGGCCGGAACGAGGTCTCGCGCACACCGACCGATGACCCCTGGAGCGTGATGTGCATGGCCCGCGCGAAGAGGCGGAAGGGTCCACGGACCCGTCCGTCTCGAACTCGTCTGGAAGAAGACTCAATGCGCCGTGACGCCAGGGGCGGATGCCGTCTGTTCCATCTGCGTCCGCACCCACTCGACGGTGCGGCGAACCGCCTCGGCGTTGGGCGTGGGGCGGAACCCGAACGCGGCGGCGAAGCGCGTGCCGTCCACCTCCCAGGGCCCGGTCGCCTGATAGGCGACGTCCGCGAGTTCGCGCAGGATCGGCACGAACAGGCCGAGCGTGCGAACGGCGGGCAGGGGCAGCGTGGCGGGCGCGCGGTCCGCGACCCCAGCCTCCCGCGCGACGAGCGCCGCGAAGGCGCGGCCCGTGAGGGGCTCGTCGGTGGGGACGTGCCAGGCGCGCCCGTAGGCCTCGTCGTGCTCGCCGAGCGTGACGAGCGCGCGGGCGAAGTCGTCCACGAAGGTCAGCGCGTGCGGGACGTCGTGGCGGCCGAACCACCGCGGACGTTTCCCCGCGAGGACCGCGTCGAAGAAGGCCTTCCCGGCGAGCGAGCCGATGACGAGGGGGCCGAAGTAGTCGCTGGCCCGCCCGATGACGACCCGTACGCGGCCCTCCTCGTGGGTGCGAAGCAGGGTGCGGGCCATCCGCAGTCTGACCTGGCCCTTGCGGCTCGTGGGGTGTTCGGGGGAAGTCTCGCTCAGGGGACCGGTGACGGGACCGTAGGTGTAGAGGTTGTCGACGAACACGAGCCGGGCCTGCGAACGGGCAACGCCCTCGATCACGGCGTCGAGCATGGGCGGGAAGTCCGTCTTCCAGCGGGTGTACTCGGGCTGCGCGGCCATGTACACGACGCGGGCGTTTCGGGACATTCTGGCGACGTCGCCCGCTTCGCGTGCGTCGCCGGGTGTCCAGTGGGCTCCGGCGGGCAGGGCGCGCGGTTCGCGGGGGGAGACGACGCGCACGTCGGCGCCACGTGTGAGGAGTTCGCGGACGAGGGCGCGTCCGGCGGCGCCTCCACCGCCGAGGACGACGTGGGTGCCGGACAGGGGCGAGGTGGGCCGGACGGTCGTTGAACGCGGGTCGGTGAACATGGTGGTCCTCCCTGGTCCTTGAGGGTTCAGGCGCGGTTCGGGGCGCGCAGGAGCGTGACGGCGAGCGCGACGAGCCAGATCTGCCACGCGATGCCGGAGACGGTGAGGATGGGGCCGAGGTCGGCGCCGTAGACGCCCGCGAGGCCCGCGAGGAGGAGCGCGCCCGACACGACGCCCGTGACGCCGAGGGCGCGGCCACGCGGGAGGCGGGTGAGCAGCAGACCCACGAGGACGGTCCACAGACCCGAGAAGAGGCTCACGCCGAGCACTTCGCCGACGCCGCCCGCGTAGTCGTTGAGGGTGCGGTAAGTCACGGCGACGATCTCACGGGTGCCCGCGTCGCCGCTCGCGTAGGCGCTCGCCAGGGCGGGCATCGCGACGAGCCAGCGGACGATGCCGAGGAGCTTGAGGGCCCCGGCGAGCACGCCGAGCGCGGTGGCGGCTTCCAGCAGGGCGCCGCGCGCGCCGATCGTTTCGAGGACGCGGCGGGCGAGCACCGCGAGCGGCACGAGCAGGAAGGCGGAGAGGAAGTACAGCGTGTAGCCGAGCGCGACACCGGACGCCTGGGCGTGCACGAGGGGCAGGGCCCGCTCGGGCGGCAGGTCGAGGCTGGCGGGCCAGTCGATCGCGGCGGACAGGACGAAGAACGCGCCGAACATCGACACGAACTGGGTGGCGGTGACGGCGAGCAGGGCGGTGCGGTCGGTGGGGCGGGCGGTCGCGGCGGTCGGCGTGACGGGCGTGCTGGTCATGGCGGATCCCTTCGGGGTGTGAGGCATGGTCCGGGCGTCTCTGGACGTCCGGTCGGGTGGGGGTGGGTTCAGCGTGCGGTGCTGGTGTGGGGCAGGCGTCCTCCTGTGGGCAGGGGAGATGACCGAGGGACGCGCGGGCGTCCTCGTGAAGGGCGAGGATGGGGGTTCAGTCGTCCCGGGGAGGAGGTGCGGGGGGCGTCCCGGTGAGCAGCAGGTGCAGGGTCAGGCCGTAGAGGTGCGGGGGGACGCTGGTGGGACTCACGAGCCGCTGGGTGTCGAGGCCGTTGCGGAGCGCGATCGTGACGCCCGCGAGCTGGTCGGGCGTGGCGGGAAGGGGAAGACCGTGGGTTCGGTACTGCGCCTCGATGAGGCGTCCGATGGCCGCGCGGAGGCGGGCGTGATGGTGTTCGTAGGCCTCGCGGACGGGGGGGTAGCGCAGGGCGCACATCCAGAACTCCATCTTGAGGAGGTGGGAGACGCGCAGGTCGTCCTCGGGAAGGCGGGCGGCGTCCTCGAAGCCGCGGCTCGCGCCGGGGAGGTCGGTGCCTTCGAGGGCGGCGAGGCCGCGCAGGTCGTCGTCGAAGCAGCGTTCGATGAGGGCGATCAGGAGGGCCTGCTTGTCGTCGAAGTTGGAGTAGAAGGCGCCGCGCGTGTACCCGGCGGCTTCCGCGATCTGCTCGACGGAGCTTCCCTCGAAGCCCTGGCGGGCGAAGAGGTCGCGGGCGGCGTCGAGGAGGTCCGCGCGGGTGCGGGCGCGGCTCTCCTCACGGCTGAGACGTTTGCGGGATGCGGGGGCGGCCATGACCCAGACTAAGATACATACCTGTATCCGAAAGTGCCACGGCACTCAGATACAGGTATGTATCCATTCTGCTCGTCCGGCGGGAGACCGTCGTGGCACAGTGGACATCATGACGTCCACGCCCGTCGCCGTCCTCCACGACCTCCACGGCAATGTCCACGCCACACGCGCCGCCCTCGACGACGCATGGCGGGCGGGTGCCCGGCGGGTCCTGATCGGCGGCGACGTCGCCTACGGACCCCACGTCCGCGAAACGCTCGACCTGCTGCTCGGGCTCGGCGAGCACGCGGTCTGGATTCGCGGCAACGCCGACCGCGAGCTCGTGTCCGTCGCGCTCGGCACGCCCCCCGACGGGCTCCCCGACGACCTGGTCGAGGCGATGCGCTGGGAAGCCGCCCACCTCACGAACGCGCACCTCCGGCACCTCGAAGGCCTTGGGCACCGCCGCACGCTCTGCCTGGGCGAGCTCGGCGACGTCCTGCTGTGTCACGCCACACCCCGCGCCGACGACGAGATCGTCACCGCCCTCACGCCGGGCGACGTGCTCGCGGAGGTGCTCGCGGGCGTCGGCCAGGACCTCGTCGTGGGCGGTCACACGCACGTCCCGCTCGACCGTCACGCCGGGCAGGTCCGGTTCGTCAATCCCGGCAGCGTGGGCCTCCCCTACGACGGTCCCGGCGCCGCCTGGGCGCTCCTGGACGGCGGCGTCAGGTTCATGCGCGCCCACTACGACGTCCGGTCGGCAGCGGACGAGGCGGCCCGAAGCGGGCACCCGCTCGCGGCGGACCTCGCCGCCACCCTGCTGCAGCCGCCCGGTGGGGACGCGGCCACCGCTCACTTCGAGGATGTCGCGCGCGCCCGACGGAAGACGTGAGGACCGATCAGCCGAGCCGCACGAACATCGGCGGCTTGAGCCCGATCATGCGGGCCATCATCCACACCTGACCCTTGTGGTGCGCCTCGTGCTGCACGAGGAAATCCGCGAGCGTGTACGCGGGCATCTCGCGCCCGCCGAAGGCCTGGACGCGCCGCGCGAGCTGCTCGTCGGAGAGGCCCGCCAGGAAGGTCCGCGTCGACTCCAGCCCGGCCCGTAGCCGCTCACGGGCCTCCGCGAGGTCCGCGCTGGGCTCGACGGGCGACGGTGTCTCACCGGCCATCATCCGCGCGAAGCGGTCCGACGCCCCCGCCAGGTGATCGGCGAGCGCGCGGAACGTCATCCCACCCTCCCAGGCACTGAACTCACCCCGATCCTCGGGCACCTGGTCGAGCAGGTCCACGAGGGCGGCACGGTGCATGACGAAGGAACGGGCGTACTCCTGACCTGAATAGGGCATGCGCGTACTCCATCACACCGCGCGCTTCCCTGGCAAGCCGCACACAATGAAGGCGGAACCCGCCGCCCGTCCGGCCCCGCCCGAAAGGACCCATGCGCCCACACCTCCTGCTCCTCCCGTTCTGCGCGGCGATCACCGCCCACGCCGCCCCGCTTCCGCCCTTCACGACGGGCCCGACCCTGAACGGCCCCGTCCGGGAGCTTCGCCTCGCCGCCGCGCCCGATGGAGCGCTCGTGCTGGCCGTCGCGTCGGACGACGCGCGCGTCAGCAGCGGACGCGGAACCTTCGTCGGCCGCCTGCTGACCGCCTGGCAATCCACGCCGCCCGCCTCGACATGGACGCCGCTCGGCGACGGAACGCCCCTCAACTACGATCGCCCGCGGCCCGTGTCGTCCCTGAACCTCGCGCTCGACGCTCGGGGCACGCCCGTCCTGGTGTGGAACGAGAACTACGGTGACAACGACGTCGTGGTCATGCGCGCCTGGCGGGGCGGCGCGTGGACCGACTGGCGCGCGCGATACCTCGGGGAGGACCTCACGTACGCCGCGCGGACCCTGTCCGTCGCGGCGAGGAGCGGCGAGCCCGTGCTGGCCTGGGGCGACACGCTGCGAGGAGGCGGGAGCCGCCTCACGATCCGGACCTGGGACGGGCGCACCTGGGCGCGCGGAGAGCCCTTCAACGACGTCACGCGCTTCTCCCGCGCGCCCGCCCTCGCGCTCGACGCCGCGGGACGCCCGGTCGTGGCGTGGCTGCAGGGGGACGTCCTCGCCAGCGACGTCCTCGCGAAACGCTGGACGGGCGCAACCTGGGAGGCGCTGGGCGGGCCGCTCAACCGGACGCCGTCCACCTACGTCGCCGCGACCCGGCTCGCGCTCGACACGCGCGGCACCCCGGTCGTCGCGTGGCTGGAGGACGTCTCGGGCGCCGACACGCTCCGCGCGAGTCGCTGGAACGGCCGAACCTGGACGCCGATCGGTGGAGACGTCAGCTCACCGGGCGCCGCGTCACCCTCGCTCGCGCTGGACCCGTCGGGCCGCGCGGTCCTCGCCTGGGTGGAGGAACGCGCGGGGGTGGGTCAGGTCAGGCTGGCGCGTGAGCGGGCAGGCGGATGGGAGCAGTTCGGCATCCTCAACCGCGACGCCGCCCGCGACGCGCGCTCGCCGTCGGTCACGGCGGACGCGAGCGGCCACGTCACCGTGGCGTGGCGCGAGGACGTCGGCGGGACGTACCGGGCGCTGCTGCGCCGCTTCCCCGCCTCGCCCTGAACGGGTGCCGTATCATTCGTGACGTGCAAGCCCTCGTCCCGTCCAGCGTCCTCTCGGAGCTCCTGTCCCTCTCGTCCGACCCCGCGGCCGTCCTGGACACCCACCTGCGCTACGTCGCCGTCAACGACGCGCACGCCCGCGACAACGAGCTCGCCGCCGAAGACCACGTCGGCCGCCCGGTGGAGGAGGTCGCGCCCGGCCTCGCGTTCGCGCTCGCGCGGCTGCTGCGCGAAGCGCTGGAGCGAGGCGAGACGGTCCGCGCCCGCAAGCTCGTCGTGGAGGACCGCGTGCCCGGCAGGCTCCGCACGTCCTTCGTGGACGCCGCGCCGTTGCGCGACGAGCGCGGCGGCGTCACGGGCATCCTGGTGTACTTCCGCTCCGGGGCCTCCACCGTGCGCGACGTCACCCCGCACGAGGGGCACACGGACCGCCTGTTCAGCCTCGTCGTGGAGCTCTCCCGCGCGCGCAGCGTCCAGGACGTCGTGAACATCACCCTCACGGAGGCCCTGCCTGCCACGGGCGCGACGGCCGGGGGCTTCTCCCTGCTCGAACCGGACGGCGCGTCGCTGCGGGTGATGGGCGCCACGGGCTACGACGTCAGCATCACGCGCGCGTGGCAGCTCGTGCCCCTCGACCTGCCGATTCCCGCGACCGTCGCGGTGCGGGAGGGGCGCGCGCTCTTCCTCACCTTCGACGACGTCCGGCGTGACTTCGCCCTCGCCGCGACCGCCGAGGCGTACGCGGATCAGGCGCACGTGGCGCTTCCCCTCACGAACGACGAGCGGGTCCTGGGCTGCCTCACGCTCAACTTCCCCGACCGGGCGCCCTTCGCACCTGAGGAGCGGGAGCGGATGCTCGCGGTGGCGGAGAGCTGCGCGCAGGCCATCTCGAACCTGCGTCTGTTCGACGCCGAGCGCGAGGCGCGCGTGGAGCTCGACCGGACGGCCGCGCTGCTCGACAGCGTCTTCGAGAACGCGCCCGTCGCGTTCGCCGTGTTCGACCCGAAGCTGCGATTTCTGCGGCTCAACGCCGCCTTCGCGAGCCTGTCGGGCCGCCGGATCCGCGATCATCTCGGCGGGTCCGTCCGTGACCTGCTGCCCGACCTGCCGGGCGTCGCGCACGCCCTCGCGCTCACCCGGCAGACGAAGCGGCCCCTCACGCAGGAGGAGGTCGCGCTGCCGGACGGGCGGACCTACCTCGTCGGGTACTACCCGGTGCTGACGCCTCAGGGCGCGCTCGTCGGCGTGGGCTGCGTCGCGACGGACACGACCGCCATGAAGGACGCCGAGCGGGCCGCGAGGGCCAGCAACGACCGCTACCGCTCCCTCGTGGACGCGACCGGCCAGACCGTCTGGACGAACACGCCCGACGGCGAGATGCGCGGCGAACAGCCCGGCTGGTCTCGCCTGACGGGACAGGACCGCACCGCGTACGAGGGGTACGGCTGGGCCGAGGCGCTCCACCCGGACGATCGCGACCTCACGCTACGCGCGTGGCGGCGGGCGGTGGACTCGAAGGGCACCTTCGACGTACGTCACCGTCTGCGCGTCGTGGGCGGCGAGTACCGACTGTTCCGGGCGCGGGCCGTACCCGTCTTCGACGAGCACGGCGGCATCCGCGAATGGGTGGGCGTGCACGTGGCCGTCACGGACACCCTGACGGACGGGTGACCCGGACGCTCGGGCGAGGAAGGTCCCGGGGTCCTCGACGAACGGCCGCGTCGCCAGTGGCGCGAACGCGGCGCTCGTGTCCTGGGGCGCGCGGACCGGGAAGCGGCCCGGCGTGCCCTTCACGCCGAACGCGCCGAGTGTTCAGCGGAGGTCCGAGCGCAACTCCTCGATGTAGGACTGCAAGCTCATGGACGCACTCGCGGCGGCGAGTTCCCGGCGGAGCCGAACGGCCGAACGTTCACCTCTCAGGCAGAGCTGCTCGAGGCGCTCCCACTCGCGGGTGGTCAGGTGACCGGGCATCTTGAGCATCACCTTCAGGGACGCCTGCACGGACCGCCACTGCACCTCCGGGGGCGCGGCGAGCAGTTCCTCCGCGGCACGTTCGGCTTCACGGGCGGCCGCGTCCTCCTCCGCGAGGACGCGCTGCCGTGAACGTTCGACGCGGATGTCGTCGTCCGCGGGCTTGATGACCTCGGGTTGCTCCCACAGGTATTTGCCGGGATGCGTGAGGTAGTCGACGATCACGGCCGCTTCACGTTTCACCCCTGAAGGCTGGCGTTTCTGGTACTCCACGAACTTGATGGCCTCCTCCACCCGGTCAGGCGTTTCACGCGCCAGCTTGTTCGCCATCTGCGAGGACACGCCGCGCGCGCGCAGGAGCCGGACGAGCGCGGGGTCCGGGTCGTCCTTTCCCGCGAAGACGTACGTCAACAGCGGTTCGCTGCGGGTACCGGTGACACGCACGTCGCGGAGGTAGCGCTGCTCGACGAGTTCGTCGTGCGCCTCGCCGAGCGCGCGCAGCAGCTTGTTCGGGTAGCCGGGGGAGATGCCGCACGCGAGCCGCCAGTCTTCGAGTTCGACGGTGAGTTCACCGAGCTGACGACCGTCGTCGGTGTAGCGGTACGCTTCGAGCAGGCGGTACAGGGCCCGCGCGGGAGGTTGTTCGATGCCGAGAAGGATGCGGCCGTCGAGCGCCTGGGTGAAGCCGCTGCGGATGGATTCCGCGAACTGATCGGCGAGTTTGAGGCCGAGGTTCGCTTCGGGCACGAGTTCGCGGATGGCGTCGGTCTCACCGACGTCCCAGTACTGCATCCGGTCGAGGATGCGCATGCTTTCGTTGTGCCTGAGGTTGCTGCCGGACAGCCCGGACGCGACGGTGAAGTACACGGCGTACAGGCGGTTGATGCTTTCCCGGAGGCGGCGGTAGTTGTTTCCGTTGTCAGGCAGGAAGCTCGCCTCACGCAGCTCGTAGCCGTTGGTGTGCAGCCAGTTGTGTTCGGGGCAGCCGGCGGCGGCGAACAGCGTCTCGATGCCGAGCAGGACGTTCGTGTCGATGCCGCGCGGGCGACCCTCCGGGGCGTTGCCTTCGATGCGGACGTGACGGTCACCGATGGTGAACGCGTGCCCCCAACGGTCGGCGCTGGAGGGAACGCGGGTCTGGATGCTGACGACGCCGAGCCGGGCGAGGTTGCGTTCGTCGACCACTGTCCGGATCAGTTTCTTTTCCTTCTTCACGCTGCCGCTCCCATCGTTGCTTGTGTGTTGTTCTTTACTTCTGTAAAGAATAAAAGAAAACAACATCAAGGGAGTGGGACGGATGCCGTCTGGAGCGCGTTACCGCAGCCGAACTGGACAAAGGTGTCGGGGATTTCGGGGTTCGACTGGACAAAGGTGTCGGGGATTTCGGGGTTCGACTGGACAAAGGTGTCGGTGCAAGCGCGTGAACCTGACGTGTGCGCGCCCCCGACGGACGCCTGTGCCTTCCTCGTCGTCCTGGAGCGCGTGCACTCGTCATTCTGGACAAAGGTGTCGTCAGCCGTGTGGACAAAGGTATCGGAAAGTCTGGACAAAGGTGTCGGAACGCTCGGACCTCGTGCTCGACGGGCAATGACACGCGTGAATCCTCGATCTGGACAAAGGTGTCGGACCGAACCGGACGGTTTTTCGGTCGCCGGCGACCCTGACGGAGCGTGAAACTGGACAAAGGTGTCGGACGCCGGATGACCGACCGGCCGCGCCGTACGTGCCGCGGGATGTCCGAACGACGTCGCCGGCACCTTCCGGGCGTCCCTGGGTTCGAGCGGCACCGTCGACTCGTCCGACGAGGCCGGTCGGCGCTGCTCGTCGCTCCGCCCGGCACCGGCAAGACCGGGACCGTCGGGAAGATCGCCCCGCGATTCGCTCTGGAGTTCTTCCCGCGCGGGGCGGCCTCAGGTGCGCAGGTCGAGGTGGACGCTCACCTCGTCGCCCTCCTCGATCCCCTCGGCGCGGCGCACGCTGAGCCTGAGCGGTACGAGGTACCGACCGTCCTTCGGAAACAGTGACGTCCGCCACTCGGCCGCCCCGATACGGACGTGGACGGGGATCATTCCCCAGCCGTACGTGACGAAGCGTGACGCGGCCCTGAGCTCCTCGCACTGCGCCTCCGGAACCGACACGAAGAAGTGGGGGGCGGGGCCCGCCCAGTGAAAGACACGGCCGTCGAAGTCGATGGTCACGTCCTCACTGTACGTCCGCAGGCCAGGGCGTCCTGCGCTCAGCGGAGGCAGGATCGTCTCGTCGTCCACGAGGCGCTGGTCGTACGTGGGGCGCACGGTTCCCCGTACACCGATGACGAGCCCACGTGAACGCGTTCAGGTGGATTCGTCCGTTCCGGCGTCCTGCAGGCGGCGGTTCGCGGCGCTCACGCAGGTCAGGGCAGACTCCAGGGCCTTGAGGACCGTCCGCTCATCGGCGTCCTCCAGCCCGACGCCGCGGAGGTAGAGCTGCTCCGCTTCGGCCTTGATCTCCCGTGTGAGGCGTGCGAGTCGAGCGAGGAACACGTCGTGCTTCACGGACGCACCGTCCTTCCGTTGAACTCCCGGCCTGACGCTAGCACGCGCCCCGCCCTTCTGAACGGTCGTTTCCGGCACTTCGGGAGCCTCGTCTGATAGGCTGCGCGTACCGCCATCAGTACGGCCCTCGCGGAGCCCCCCTCAATGACCGCTCACGTTCTCACGTCCCAGCTTCTCCCCCTGCTCCTCGCGCAGGTCGTGACGCTCCTCATGACCGGGCACCTGCTGAGCCGCGCCTCGTCATCCCCGACGCACCGGGCGTTTCTGGCGTTGCTCGCGGCGAACACCGTCTGGATCGTGGCGTCGTTGATGGAGCACCTCTCGGTGTCGCCCGAGCTGAAGTGGCTCTGGGCGCGGGTGCAGTTCATCGGAGTGCTGACGATTCCCGTGGCGTGGTACGCCCTCGTGGACGGATTTCTGCATCCCGTGGAGCGGGGGGTCCCCGCGCGGCGGGTGCTGGCGCTCCTCGCGGTGCCCGCCGTGACGCTCGGACTCATCGCCGTCAACGGCGTGAGCGGCTGGGTGTGGCCGTCGGTGCGTTTCCGGGAAGGCGGGTTCGACGTGACGCGCGGAGCGGTCTACTGGCTGGCCGTGGTGGGGTATTCCAACGTCGTCAGTGTCTGGGGCGTCGCGCGGCTCCTGCGGGCCCTGCGCGCGGCGCGCGGCGTGCGCCGCGGGCAGGTGGCCTCCCTGCTCGTCGCGGCCGTCCTGCCGCTCCTGAGCAGCCTGCTGTACCTGCTCGGGGTGCGCCTGCTGCCCGCGAACAACGCGTCGCCCGTCGCTTCCGCGCTGGGGTTCGTGCCCGTCGCGTGGGGCATGGCGCGCTACGGGCTCCTGAACCTCACGCCGCTCGCGTTCAGGCAGGTGGTGGCGCAACTGCCCGACGCGGTCGTGGTGCTCGATCCGGACGGGCGGGTCGTGGAGCTCAACCGCGCGGCGTCCCTCCTCGCGGGCGTGCCGCCGTCGCGGGCTCGCGGACGGCCGCTGACGGAGGTGATCCCAGGCTGGCCCGCACTCGACGAGGACACGCACGTGGAGTGGCGGCCCACGCCGGGCCGGGTGTGGGAGCTCCGCGCGTCCACCGTGCGGGACGCGCGCGGCGCCGTGCTGGGCTCGTCCGTGGTGGCGCGGGACGTGACCGTGTGGGTGGAGGAGCACGCGCGAGTGCGCAGGCTCGCCCACGAGGACGCCCTGACGTCTCTGGCGAACCGACGTGCCTTCGAGGCGGACCTGAGGCGCGAACTGCAGCGGACGGCGCTGCAGGACCGCGCGCTCGGCGTCGTCGTGATCGACCTCGACGGACTCAAGCGGGTCAACGACGCGCACGGTCACGCGCGCGGCGACGCCCTCCTCAAGGCCTTCGCGCTTGGCCTGACCGGCAGTTTCGAGGTCGGTGACCGGGTCTACCGTCTCGGCGGGGACGAATTCGCGGTGCTGCTCGTCCGGGGCGTTTCGCCCGGCGTGGACGTCGTCCGGGACGCGCTGCACCGCGCCGTGACGGCCGCGCGCGCGGCGGGGTTCGAGGAGGCGGACGCGAGCTTCGGGCTCGCCACGTCCGTCGAGGGAGACGACAGCGACGCCCTCACCCGGCTGGCGGATCGCCGCATGTACGCCGACAAGGCCGCGCGGCAGCAGACGGCACCGGTGGGAACGCCCGCCCGACACCCCTGACTGGGGGCATGCGGCTTCGTCCGCGACCTGTACACTCTGTAAACGTGGACGCCCAGCGCCCTTCCGAGCTCGTTCGAGCGAACGACCACGCGAAACTGTGGGTCACGGGCTGGATGCTGCCGCACGCGGACCGCGACAAGGTGTTCGTCGGCGGCGTCGCGATGAGGGTTTCCGGGCGAGGGCGCGGCCTGATCGGGTCGCGCGTGTTCGTGGTGGCCTTCGTGCGAACCACGCCCACGGGCCTCGTGGACGCGGCACGCACACCGATGGTCTACGTCCGTCCCGCCGAGAACGCGGAGCCCAACGGGTGCGCGTGGAGCGCGCAGGGCCAGCTGCGCCGCGCGGACGCGTCGGAGCAGCTGATCGTCCTGCGCATCCTCTCGCGCAACACGAAGTTTCCGTACTCGCTGCGGGTGCGTGGCACGTCCACCATGCTGCGGGACGTGAACTCCGACTGGTCGGTCGTGGAGGTCACGGGCGGCCTCGTCGGCTCGATGCTCGTCGCCGACCGCGTGGCGCGTGCGCCCGCCATGTACGTGCCGCGCGCCGTGGAGCCGGACAGGACGGAAACGTCGCCGACCGCGCTCGTGGAGACGCGGTCGGCCGAACCGGAGCTCACGCCCGGCTGAGGACCTCAGCGCAGGCCGTGACGCAGGATCTCGGCGACGCGGCCCGTGGTGGCCTTCTGGTGCTCCTCGAGCTGCTCGGTGGCCTCGCGGACCATGGCCTTCCAGCGGTCGTAGTCGCGGCCCTCGCGGCCGGCGGCGCGCACGACGGCGCTGCGGACGGTGAAGTGCGCCTCGGGCAGACGCTCCAGGGCGCGTTCGGCGCCGCTGTGCCGCGCCGCGAGCAGCGCGCCGAGCATGCCGACGCTGTTGCTGCGTTCCATCAGCTCGCGCTGCAACTGACGGTTCCTGATGGAGGTGATCGCGTCCCAGGCGGCGTCCGCGAGGGCGGTCTGGGGACTGGCGGGGCGGTGCGCCTCCACGGCGAGGGTGTCGCCGGAGCGCCAGGTGCGCGTCCAGGCGCCGCCGCGTTCGGCGGTCCAGAGGGTCTCGAAGTCGCGGGCGTCCTCCACGAGGACGCGCATCTGACCGCTGCCCGCGGTGCGGGTGACGCGGTGCCCGTCGGGCAGGACGCCCCACTCGCTCAGGTCGTCGGCGCCGAGGGCGCGCATGGTCTCGTACGCGGCGGAGACGGCGGCGGCCCCGGTGGAGACGCGGGCGATCTCGCGGCCGTCCGCGTGCAGGGCGACGTCGACGGTGTCGCCGTCACGGTGGACGCGGGCGTCGTGGGTGAGGTGCTGCAGGCCGAGGCCCCAGCGGTCGTGCGCGAGGCGCAGGAGGCGGGTGAGTTCCGCGTCGAGGGTGGTGGTGTCGGCGCCGCCGTCGGCGAGGGCCTTGACGCCGCTCTCGACGTCCGCGGTGGTCATGAGGGCGTCGAAGGCGGCGAGGACGTCCACGCGCGTGGCGCCCTGCGCTTCGGTTTTCTTGCTGGCTCTGGTCATGGGGTCCTCCGGAGGATACTGCCTGACCTCATTATGTTACAGACAGAGCATTTTGTGTGGACTTCCATCACAGTGAAGCGCAGGGAAACGGCTCATGTGCTGGCCGTGTCCCCGCGTGTCCCGTCGCCGCTTCAGGCCGTTTCGACGCCCTCGGCGGTCCGGCCGTCCGCCGCGTCCGTCCTCGGGAGCAGCAGCAGGCCCACCACCCCCGCGACCGCCGTGATCGCGCCCGCCAGGGTCAGCATCGTCACGACGCCCGCACGCTCCCCCACGAGCGCCGCCAGCGACACCGCCAGCACGCCCACGAAGGCGTTCGTGGTGCCCAGCGCGCCGTACACGCGCCCGCGCAGCCGGTCCGGCGTGGCGTTCTGGATCAGCGTGGACGCCGCCACGTTCGACACGATCAGGGGGAAGCCCATCACGAAGACCAGGGCGAGCGCCGCCGACAGCGACGACTGATGATAGAGCGTCACCATGACCGCGCCCACGAGGACGGTGCCGTACCCCACGAGCGCGCGCAGGGGCACCCGCGCGCTCACGCCCGCCATCACGAGGCCCGCCACGAGCGCGCCGCACGCGCCCGTGGTGCTCAGCAGCCCCATCGCCTCCGGTCCGCCCTGCAGACGAGTGCGGACGTACGCCACCCAGAAGGGATCGACGAGCGTGCCGCCGAAACTCGTGACGTTCATCGTGACGAACAGCGCGAGCAACGTGCGCCGCCGCGTGATTTCCGAGACGCCCTCGCGCCACTCGCGCGCCAGGGCGCGCCACGTCTCCACGAGCGACGCGCGCGCGGAACCAGGAGCGTCCTGGGCGCGGGGGACGCGCAGCAGCGAGAACAGCAGGGCCGCGAGGGCGAACGACGCGGCGTCGAGCACGACCACGCTGCCCAGGCCGCCCGCCGCGATCACCACGCCGCCCAGCAGCGGGCCCACGATGCGCGCGACCGTGGAGCACACGCCGATGAGCGCGTTCGCCTGGGGCCGCGAAGCTTCCGGAACCGTCACGGGAAGCAGGGCGCCCGCCGCGGGCATCACGAGCATGCCGAGCGTGTGCTCCGCCAGGGTCACCGCGTACGCCACCCACAGCAGGCCCGGGGAGGGCGCGAGCAGCAGCAGCAGGATCACGAGCGCCTGCGCGACGTTGACCGCGACGAGGATGCGGCGCCGGTCCCAGCGGTCCGCGAGCACCCCGGCGAAGGAGCCCAGCAGCAGACCCGGCAGGTAGTGCGTCAGGGCGAGCAGTGCGGTCGCGAGCGTGGAGTTCGTCTGTTGGTACACGAAATAGGGCAGGGCGACCAGCAGCGCCCGATCACCGAGGAGAGAGACGAACTCGCCGAACCAGAGCAGCCGATAGTTCCTGTGCCGCATCACCGCGTACATGTCTTTGCCTCCCCGCCGGACGCGCACGCGTCCGGCATGCCGCAGCCTGCGCGGTACGCTGGTGAAAATGACACGCACTCCCTCACCCAGCGTCTGGAAGCGGCTCGACGAGCCCGAAGCCGCCCGCGCCCTCGTGGACCCCACCGTGCGGATGTACCTCACGCCCTTCGTGTGGCGCGAACGCCGCGTGAGCGACGTCGCCCGTGAGCTCGGCGTGACCACGAACGCGGTCCTGTACCGAGTCCGTCAGTTCCTCCGGCTCGGCCTGCTCGACATCACCCGCGAGGAGCCGCGTGCGGGCCGCGCGGTGCGCTGGTACCGCTCCACGTCACGCGGGTTCTTCGTGCCGTTCTCGGCCACGGACGCCGGAACGGTCGAGGAACTCTACGAGACCACCCTCGACGGCGCGCGTTCCGCCCTGATGCAGAGCCTCACCCGCGCGTGGCGGGACCTCGCGGACGATCCGCGCTGGTTCGGCCTGTACACCTACGGCGACGAGCGCGGCCTGCTCTCACACGTCGTGCTGCCCGCCCCTCCGGAGGACCCGCGAAGCGCCCCCGGGGCGTTCGGGGCGTGGCTGATGGGCCCGGACGCGCCCGTCCTGTGGGACAACACCTACCCGCTGCGTCTGCGGCGAGAGGACGCCAAGGCCTTTCAGCGCGACCTGTACGAGCTCAAGCGACGCTACGACCACCTCAAGGTGAACGAGGACGAGGGGGACCTCTACGTGGTGCGCACGACGATCGCGCCCGTGTGAGTCCGGCGAACGCAGCGCGTGAGCGCCCGGCGTCACGTCCTCGCGCGCAGCAACGCCTCCAAGCGGGCCGCCATGGAGACGGCGCCCATCACGCGCGCCGCGTCCACGACGCCCGCTCCGCCCGCGTCCCGCACCGTGGGATCGGCGCCCCGCGCGAGCAGTTCGTCCACGATGGCGTTCCGGTCGAACATCGCGGCCATCATCAGGGCGGTGCGTCCGTCCGGGCCCGCCGCGTCCACGAGAGCGCCATGGTCGAGCAGCAACCTCACCATGGTGAGATCGCCCTGGTACGCCGCCGCCTGCAACGGGGACTGCCCGGCGTCGTTGCGCACCTCGGGGTCCGCGCCGCGCTCCAGCAGCAGGCGGGCGGTGTCGTGGTGGCCGTGGTAGCAGGCCAGCATCAGGAGGGTGTCGCCGCGCGCGTTGCGCAGGGTCGTGGGCAGACCGCGCTCCAGCAGGGGCGCGAGCCCCGCCGCGTTCCCCTGGCGGGCCGCGTCGAACACCGCACGCACGAACTCCAGTGTCTCCTCGTCCTCGGTGGGCGTGCCGGGGGCGCCCCGGTCGTTCTCGTCGTGCATGCGTCCTCCTGTGGACTCGAATCGCGGTCCATTCTTCCAGAGGAGGAGCGGAACGTGTCGAGCGAAGCCGGGCACGAGCGAACATCCAATCTTTACCCAACGCTCCTCCACGCCGCACTCACGTATCTTGGAGGCGGCGACTCGCCGAGCTCCCATGACCGACTTCACCTCAGCATCCCTGACGCTGGCACCGAACGATCTGGACGCCTTCACGGACCCGTTCGTCCTGCTCGACGCCGACTGGCGCGTGAGGCTCGTGAACACCGCCGCCGCGCGACTGCGCGGCCTCACGGGCGCGGACCTCGCGGGGCTCACCTTCTGGGACGCCTTTCCCGGCACGAGCGGTTCCGAACTGGAGACGGTGGCGCGCGAGGTCATGACGTCGCGAGTTCCGCGAACCTTCGAGACGTACTACGCACGCACCGACGTGTGGGCGCAGGGCATGGTGTTCCCATTCCACGACGGGCTGGGCGTCCTGTATCAGGACGTCACGGCCCGCAAGCGAGCCGAGACCCGTCAGGCCGTGCTGTACGACGTCGCCTCGGAACTCGCGCGGGCCGTCACGACCGAGCAGGTCGTGGAGGTCATCCTGAGCCGCGCCCTCCCGGCGGTGCAGGCCGCGAGCGGCGCCGTCGGCGTCCTCACCCGGGACGGACGGCAGGTGGAGCTCCTCGGCACGCACAACTACGCTCCGGACCTGCGGGCGCGCCTGTCGCGCTTCGAGCTCACGCTCGACATCCCCGGCGCGTTCGCCGTGCGGTCCGGCGAGGCGGTGTTCGGCGACGCGGCCGAACTCGCGCGGCGCTTCTCGGGCTTCGGCGACTTCCGACCCGAGGGAATGACCAGCATGGCCGTGCTGCCCCTGGACGTCTCCGGGCGGACCTTCGGATTCCTGGCGCTCGTGTACGACGCGGGCGAGCGCACCTTCGACGAAAGCGAACGGCAGTTCCTGCGGGCCCTCGCGGGACAGTGCGCGCAGGCGGTGGACCGCGCCTACCAGTACCAGCGAGCGCACGAGGAGTTGCGCGCGCGCCAGGCGAGCGAGGCGGCCCTCTCGGCGGAACGGGCGCGGCTCGCGGCGGTCCTGAGGCACCTGCCCGTCGGCGTCGTGCTGGGCGAGGTGCCGAGCGCGCGGATCGTCATGGGCAACGCGAAGGTCGAGGAGATCTTCGGTCACCCCGTGTACCTCTCGCGAAACGTGGAGGAGTACCGCGCGTGGACCGGCTTCCACCTCGACGGACGTCCGGTGGAGCCGCACGAGTGGCCGCTCGCGCGCGTCGCGACGCTGGGCGAGACGACGGTGGGAGAGGAACTGATCTACGTGCGGCCCGACGGCACGACCCGCGTGATCGACGTGACGTCCGCTCCGGTCGAGGACGACGACGGGCAGGCGGTGGCGGCGGTCGTCGTGATCGACGACGTCACGGAGCGCAAGCGGGCGGAGCAGGCCGTCCGGGAACTCAACGCGAACCTCGAGGCGCTCGTGACGCACCGGACGCTGGAGCTGGAGGAACGCACGCGTTCGCTGGAGGCCTTCGTGGACTTCGCGGAGGCGGCCGGAGCGAGCGGCGACCCGCACACGCTGGCGCGGCAGGCGCTGGGGGTGTTCCGCACGTTCTTCAGCCAGTGCAGCGCCGCCTACTACGAGCGGGACGGGGACGTGTGGCGCGCGCGCGTCTGGACCGAGGACATCGCCGAGGAGGTCGTGCGCAGCATCACGGGCGGCATCCCGGTGACGGCGCCTGCCTTCGAGGAGGCCGCGCGGACGCGCGAGCCCGTGTTCGTCGACGCCTGGGATCCGGAGCGTGAGCAGGTCGCGGCGACCGAGGCGTACGGCACGGTCGCCATTCACCCGCTGCTCGTGCAGGGCGAGGTGCACGCGATCCTCGCGGTCGGTCTGTTCGACGCGCGCGCGTGGAGCGAACGTGACCGCGCGGTCGTACGGGCGGCGGGGCGAAGCCTGAACCTAGCGCTGGAACGCGCGGAGGTCGCGGTGAAGCTCGAAGCGCAGCGTGACGCGCTGCAGGCACGGACGAAGGCGCTGGAAGCCTTCGCGGAACTCACCCTTGACCTCACGCGGGAACTCGATCCCTACGTGCTGATCAGACGCGCGCAGGAGATCGTGCTGTCACTGCTGCCCGCGGGGTTCGCGCCGTACTACGAGCGCGACGGAAACGTATGGCGGCTGCGTTCACAGGTGGGGGACCGCCGCAATCCCGAGATGCAACGGATCGTGGACGCGGGCCTGCCCTACGAAGCGCAGTCCATGCGGATTCCCTTCGAGTCGGGTGAGCCCTACTACCAGGACGCGTACGATTACACGGAGGATCAGTTCCGGATCGACTGGGCGCAGATCGGGGCGGTGGCGAGCCTGCCTGTGAAGGTGGGAAGCGGCGTGCGCGGCGTGTTCTGCGTGGCGCTCTTCGGGAAGCGCGGCTGGACGGACGCGGACCGGAGCCTGCTGGAGACGGTGGCGCGCAGCCTGGGCCTCGCGCTCGACGCGGCGTCGAGCACGTCGGCGCTCGCGCAGCGCACCCAGGAGCTCGAACGCAGCAACGCGGAGCTCGAACGCTTCGCGTACGTCGCGTCGCACGATCTGCAGGAGCCCCTCAGGACCGTGGCGAGCTTCGCGGACCTGCTCGCGTTGAAGTACGAGTCGGCGCTCGACGAGCGGGCCCGTCGGTACCTGGCGTACATCACGCAGGGCTCGCTGCGGATGCGCAGCCTCATTCACGATCTGCTGGGGTACTCGCGCCTGTCGTCCCCGGAGCCCTCGGAGGGCCGCGCGGACGGGAACGTCGCCTGGGCGGACGCGCAGGCGGGCCTCGCGGCGATCATCGCGGAGTCGGGCGCGTCCGTCACGTCGGAAGCGTTGCCGACGCTGCCGATCGGTGAGGGGCGGCTCACGCAGGTCTTCCAGAACCTGCTCGGCAACGCGGTGAAGTTCCGGCGTGAGGGTGTGCCGCCCGTCGTGCACGCGAGCGCGCGCCGTGAGGGCGCGTGGTGGCACCTGACCGTCACGGACAACGGCATCGGCATCGAGGAGGCCTACCGGGAACGCATCTTCGAGGTGTTCCAGCGGCTCCACACGCGCGAGACGTACGAGGGCAACGGCATCGGGCTGGCCATCTGCAAGAAGATCGTCGAGCAGGCGGGGGGGCGTCTGTGGGCGACGTCCACGCCGGGCGAGGGCAGTGTCTTCCACTTCACCCTGCCCGCGCTGGAGGCCGCCGATGGGTGACCTTCCCACGGTGCTCGTCGTCGACGACAATCCCGCGCACCTCGAACTGACGCGCGAGGCGTTCGCGGAGGTGAGTCCCGGGGTGCGGGTCGTGGACGCCGGGACGGCGGAGGCGGCCCTGGACGTGCTGCGCGCGACGGCAGACGTGGTCCGCCTGGTCCTGCTCGACCTCAACCTGCCCGGGACGGACGGCTTCGAGGTGCTGCGGGTCATTCGCGCCTCGCCCGCGCTGGTGGACCTGCCGGTGGTGATCCTGACGACGTCGCACGCGGACGCGGACGTCCGACGCAGTCGGGAGTACGGGGCGAGCGCGTACCTGCTCAAGCCGCTCGGGTTCGCGGAGCACGTCAGCATGATCCGGGGACTGGTCGGGTTCTGGCTGGGCGGCGGGGCCGACAAGGGAGGCGCGTCGTGAAGGGTGATCGGTGGAGTGCGGCGCTGGCGTGGAGAGCGGACCTGCTGGGAGCGCTCGGTGAGGTCGGGTACGTTCGTCTGCGCGAGGAGTTGACGTCGAGGGATGAGGTGTACCGCGGACTGTCCGAGGCGTTTTCGCGTGCGCAGGCGCGGGGTCTGCAGGGGACCGACGAGGAGGCGGAGTTGCTGGAGCGTCTGCTGACGCGTGAGGCGGAGGCGAGTCTGGAGGGTGTGGTGGCCCAGCTGGACCGCGAGGGAAACGAGGGTGTGGATTCCGAGTGGGTGGATCGGCAGGCGCGGAGGTATTTCACGGAGGCGTTGACGCAGGAGAACGCGGACGACGATTCCGCTTCGACCACCGAGGACGCGTGACCCTCGCGGTCGCGTGCGGTCGCGTGCGGATGCGGCGGGGTCGAAGCGCCGCTCGTCGACCTCTCCTCGAACGGCCCGAGGCAGGACGAACCGAGGCGGCGGACCTGCGCCGCGTCATGCTCGGCGCGCTCGACCCGAGTCACCGAAGCGGCTCGCCAGGCGCAGACAGGTCACCGAGAGGAGCACGCAGACGGTGATGACCAGCGTCATCGGCAGAGGCGTCCCGTTCGCGAAGACCCCCACCGCTCCGCCCGCGACGCCCGACAGTCCGAACTGCAGCGTGCCTCGCAGAGCCGAAGCGCTGCCCACGCGTGAACGGATCGTCTCCAGGGCCAGAGCGGTCGTGTTCGGCGTCGTGAGGCCCACCGTCGCCAGGAGTGCCGCCAGCAGGGGCGAGAAGGTCCAGACGCCCGCATGCCCCGACAGCGTCACACCGACGAGTCCCACGCTGCAGACCAGCGCCGTCAGGGTCGCCCGCCCGGCCACCAGGTCGAGACCCCAGCGTCGGATCAACCAGCGGTTCACCTGCGAGGCCGCGATCAAAGCGAGCGCGTTCACTCCGAACAGCAGGGCGTACGTGCCGCGCGGAACGCCGAGCGATTCGATGAACACGAACGAGGACCCGCTGATGTACGCGAACAGCGCGCAGGAGGCGAACGCACCGGCCAGCGCGTACGTCATGAACGGCCTGTTCCGCAACAGGGCCACGTAGGTGGAGGCGGCGTCCCTGAGACGCACGTCCCTCCTCGACTCCAGGGGCGCCGTCTCCGGCAGGACCGAAACCGCGGCGAGACACACGAGGCCGAGCGCGGCGAGCGTCCAGAAGACCGACGGCCACTCGAAGCGCACCAGCAGCGCTCCGCCCAGCGAAGGCGCCAGGATCGGGGCGACGCCCATCACCAGCATCAGCAGGCTGAACCGATCGGCCGCGTCCCGACCGCTCCACAGGTCACGAACCACCGCGGTCGTGACGACCGCGCCCGCGCCCGCGCCGAGCGCCTGCACGAACCTCGCCGCGGCGAGCATCCCGACCGTCGGGGCGAGCGCGCACGCCACCGACGCGAACACGTAGAGCGACACGCCGAACATCAGGGGCGGCTTCCGTCCGTACTTGTCCGTCACGGGCCCGTACACGGCCTGACCGACCGCCATGCCGATCAGGAAGGCGCTCAACGTGAACTGCGCCGCGCCCTCCGAAGCCCCGAGGTCACGGGCGATCTCCGGGAGTCCCGGAAGGTACATGTCGATACTCAGGGGGCCGAACGCCTGCAGGCCACCGAGAATCAGAATCAGCAGCCCCGACCGTCGGCGGGCGAGCTCACGTGCGCTCCTCACCGCCGCGCGACCGGGAGGAGGAGGAACGGCGGGGCGAAATCGCTGGGCGCGAGGGTGGAGCGTGAACGGTGGACGCGCATGACGACACCATACGATCCCGGCGGCCGGTCCGCTTCACCCGAACGCGGGCGTGAGACGCTAGGCTTCAGGTACGGTCCGACGCCGCACATCGTGCTGATCACCCTGCTCCACAACGTCGCGCTGGTGACGCTCTTCGCGTTCGCCAGCAGCATGCTGTACCGGGAGTGGCCCGCGAGACACGACGACGTCAGCAACTTCGTCCGCGCGCTCTTCGCGGGCTTCGCGGGCGTGGGACTCATGACGCTGCCCATCGAGGTCGCGCCCGGCATTTTCGCGGACCTGCGGCACGTGCCGACGGCCCTCGTCACCCTCCGGTACGGACCGCTCTGGGGCGCCCTGACCGCCCTGCCCGCCCTGCTGTGGCGTGCCGGGCAGGGCGGTCAGGGCGTCCTCGTCGCCGCACTCTCCGCCGCCGGAGTCGTGCTCGTCGCGAGCGTGCTGCACCGCCGGGTCTCGCTCCGTGACCTGCCCGGCTGGAGGCTCGCGTGGACCGCGCCGCTCGTGTTCGGCCTCAACGGCCTCGGGCTGCTCACGCTGCCGAACGGAGACGTCCTGCTCGCCCGCGTGTACCTGCCCCTGCTGTTCGCGAACAGCGCCGCCTTCGTCATCGCGCTCTCGGTCATCCACGCGCGCCTCCAGTTGCTCAGGGCCACCCACGCGTACCGTCAGCAGGCCAGGACGGACGCGCTCACCGGACTCGCCAACCGACGTCAGTTCGAGCTCGACCTCGTGAGCCTTCAGCCCGGCGAGCATCTCCTCGTCGTCGACATCGACCATTTCAAGCGGCTCAACGACCGTCACGGCCACGCCGTGGGTGACGACGTGCTGCGCCGCGCCGCCCGCGCCTTCGAGGAGGCCGTCGGGAGCGACGGAACGGTCTACCGGTACGGCGGCGAGGAGTTCGCGGTGATCCTGCGGCTCAGGTCGCCCGTCGAGGCTCACCGGGTCGCGCAGCGCTGCCGCACGGCCCCGGACGTGATCGTCGCGGGAACACGCGTCACCCTGTCCGGCGGTCTGGCCGTCCGTGACGAGCACGAGTTCACGAACCACACCTTCCAGCGCGCCGACGCGGCCCTGTACGCCGCGAAGAACGACGGACGGGACCGTCTGCACGTCGCCCCCGATCCCGCCGCTCTGGGTGACCGTCCCGGCGCGCTCGGCGCCATGCGGGGCACGCTCGCCCTGCTCTCACTCGATCAGGACCCCCGTGACGAGGACTGGAAGGCCCTTCTGCGCGCCGCCGTGCTCAGCATTCCGCATGCCGAGGCGGGAACCCTCTACGTGGTCAGCGAGGGCGATTTCGAGCTGTGCGCGCAGATCGGCTTCAGCGACGAACTGCTCGGACAGCGCGCCTCACCCGTGTCCCAGCGGGCCTGGTACGGCGGCACGGAGGAGGCGTGGCTGTCCGGACGACCACGCGTCCTGCGGGGTGACGAGGTCGCCGCCGCGTCGCGCACGGGCAGCGAGGTCGATCACGACCGGATCGGACGGGTCACGTACGAACGGGTCGGGCGCATCTTCGACATTCACGAGTCGCTGGGCGTGCCCGTCGTCGTGGACGGTCAGGTCGTCGCGTTCCTCAACGTGGATCGCCTCTCGCCCGAACGGGCCTTCGACGACGTCGCCGAGCGTGTCGCGGTGGATTTCGCCACCCAGGCGGGCGTGCTCCTCGCGGCCCGCGCGAGGCGGCAGCGGGAAACCAGGCGCCTCAGGGAACTGGAGGCGCTCGCGCACGTGACCTCCGCGCTCCGTGACGCCTACACCGAGGCGGACGTGACCTCGGCCTTCACGCGCCGGACCGCAGACCTGCTGGACGCGCGGCAGGCGGTCTACCTCGCGTACGACGCCGACCAGGACGCGCTCGTGTCCAGCGACGTGCTCGGCGTGGATCGCTCGCTCGGCACCGTGGCGCTCCCGCGTGGCCGCGGCGTGGCGTGGCACGCGGTGGACCTCGGGGACGCGGTTCGTGTGATGGACGTCCGTGAAGACCCGCGCGTCCACCAGCCGGCGTTCCCGCTCGCCCGCTCGATGATGGCCGTCCCGCTTCACAGCGCGCGTGGCCTGCTCGGCGCGCTCGTCGTCACGCGGGATCGGCCGTTCGGCGAGGACGACGCTCACCTGGCCCGGACGCTCGTCGCGCAGGGCGTCACGGCGCTCGACCGGGCCGCACACCTGCGGGCGCTGGAAGCGGCGCGTGAGGGCACCCTCCTCGCCCTGGGCCGCGCCGTCGAACTCCGCGATTTCGAGACGAGCGGACACACGGAACGTGTCACGTCCCTGGCGGTCCGGCTCGCGCGGGCCCTCGGGCTGGACCGCGACTCGCTCGTGCCACTGCGTGAAGGCGCCTACCTGCACGACGTCGGGAAGATCCAGGTGCCGGACGCGGTGCTGCTCAAGCCGGGTCCGCTCGACGCGGACGAGTGGACCGTGATGCGGTCCCACGTCGTGGAGGGTGAAGCGCTCGCGCGTCTCGTCCCGGGCCTCTCGTTCGGCGCCCTGAAGGTGGTCCGTCATCATCACGAGCGCTGGGACGGCTCCGGCTACCCCGACGGCCTGCGTGGAACGGACATTCCACTGCTCGCGCGGATCTTCTCCGTCGTGGACGTCTACGACGCTCTCGTGAGCGCGCGACCCTACAAGCGGGCGTGGAGTCACGCCGAGGCCGTCGAGGAGATCCGGACGGGTGCCGGCCGCTTCTTCGACCCGGACGTCGTCCGCGCGTTCCTGGACCTGCCGGGGGGAGGGCGCACGGACACGCCCTCCGAGACCCCTTCCGAGACCCCCTCCAGTACCGCCTGACGGCGCCCGACGTCACCCGCTCGGAAATGTGACAACATGATCGGCGTGCCCTGCCTGCTCGTCGACGCGCCCAACATCGCTCACCGCGTCTGGCACTCGCACCGCCGCCACGCCCTGCACGAGACCCTCACCGAGCGTTACCAGCGTGTCCTGACCGAGCACGCCCGGGCGCTGGGCGCGACGCGGCGGATCGCGGCGGTCGAACGGACACGCAGTTTCCGCTACGAGATCGTTCCCGGCTACAAGGCCAACCGTCCGGCGCGTCCACCCGAACTGCGCGCCTTCATCGACGCCCTGCCCGCACTCTCGGCCGAGGCGGGCTTCGAGGTGTGGCACGCGCCCGACCACGAGGCGGACGACGTCCTGGCCACCTTCGCCGCGAGCCTCGACGGCGGGCTGATCATCCTCTCGACGGATCAGGACCTGTACGCCTGCGTGAACGACCGGGTGCGGGTGGCCGTGCCGCACGGCGGCGGCGTCCGGCTCGTGGACCACGAGGGTGTCGTCGGGACGTACGGCGTGCCTCCGGAGAAGGTGCCGTTGTACCTCGCGCTTGTCGGTGACCCCAGCGACAACCTTCGTGGCGTGCGCGGAATGGGCGCGCGCCGTGCGGCGCCGCTGCTGGCCCGATTCTCCAGCCTCGACGCGCTCTACGGGGCCCTCCACGAGCTCGACGACGTGCCGCGGAAGCTCCTCGGGCGAACACCGAGGAGCGACGTCGAGGCCTGCCTCCGGGCGGCCACGCTCGTCACGGACGCGCCCCTTGAGAGGCTCCACGAAGGTTGCCCGGACGAACGGGAGACGGGCGCGGCCCGGCGCTCCTCCACGGCGCCCGAGACCCTGAGGGCCTTCATCGAACGTCACCAGGGTCTGGCCCCCTCGGACCGCGTCGACGCCTCGACGCCGCGCGAGGTTCTACGACGTCACCTCGACGCCGCGTCCTTCAAGGCCCGGCTCGGCATGCTCGGTGATCCCGCCTGCCCGAACGTCCTGATGGACGTCCTCGCGGAGGACGCGAGCGAGACGGTGCGTCGCCTCGTGGCGTGGCGGGCGAGCGCGAGCGCGACCCTTCAGCGGTTCGCGAACGACGTCGAAGGCGTCCGGCACGCGCTGGCCCGCAACCCCGCCTGTCCGCCCGAAGTGCTCGAACACCTCGCGAGCTCGACCGAGGCCACCGTCCTCACGGCGCTCGCCCGCCACCCGACCCTGTCGTCCCTGCCCGGCGTACGCCTGCGCGTCGCCGTCAATCCCGCCTGTCCTGCCGACGTGAGGAGCACGTTCCTGTCCGACGCCTGTGACGCCGTGCGTCAGGCGGCGGCGACCGCGGCCGTCGGCAGCGGCGCCGAAGCCTGGCCGATCTTCTGAAGGATCACATGCTCATGAACATGCGCCCAGCGCATGATGACGGTGATTTTCACGGCCCTCGCACGAGTCGTCACGGCTGAACTGTCAGGCTGTTCCTGCGCCTCACTCGCAGCACAAGTCCGTCTCACCCGCCGGCGCAGGAGCTTCACATGTCACGACGACTCTCCCAGGGTCTGCTCGCCGTCACCTTCTCCCTCGTCCTGCTTTCGTGCGGCCAGACCGTGAACGCGGTACAGGCGTTCGACACGCCGTCCGGGTCGGGATTGCCCGCTCCCGCGCCGATCGTGCCGACCCCCACGCCAAGTCCCGCTCCTGTCCCCAACCCGACGCCACCCGCCGGGCCGACCGCCCCGGCGTCTCCCGATCCGGCCTTCGGCCAGGACGGTCGGGTCGTCCTGCGGGAAACGGGGAGTTCGCTGGCGGCGCTCGTGCGTCAGCAGAAGGACGGCAGACTGGTGGTCCGCGCGACGCGCGCGGTGTCCGAGGGTGTGTACGAACCTCTCCTGTACCGTCTGAACACCGGCGGAACGCTCGACACGACCTTCGGGGTGGGAGGACGCGTCACCTTCGCGCCCGCCGCCATCCGGACGGTCAGCGCCCTCCTGCCCCTTCCGGACGGCCGTCTGCTCGTCGGTTCGTCCTTCCTCGAACGGATCGGTTCCGCCGAGGGCGTCGTGCAGATCGTCGAGCGGTTCACGTCGAGCGGCGCGCTCGACCCCACGTTCGGTCAGGGCGGGCGCGTGATCCTGCCGGTGGACGGATTCACGAGCGATCTGCAATCGCTCGCGCTGCAACCCGACGGGCAGGTGCTGGTGGGCGCCGGGTTCTCCACCTTCAGGTTGCAGCCCGGAGGCGCCCTCGACCCGTCCTTCGGTGAAGGAGGGCGAGTGGCCGACATCCTGTCGCTGGGTCTGCCGGACGGCGGCTTCCTGTCCCTGGGGACCACCACCGACGGTTCGACGTTACGTCGTCACCTCCCGGACGGTCGGCTGGATTCCAGCTTCGGCGAGGGCGGCGCCCTGAGCTTCCCGCAGCTCGCCCAGTACGGAGCCGTGCGTGAGGAGAGCGTGGTGGCGCGCGACGGACGGATCTACGTGTCCCTGTCGACGGCGTCTCCCGCGGCGTCCGGGCCGCCCGTCGATCTGACGTTTCGCTGGTGGGTGCTGGGTCTCGGATCGAACGGGGAACGCCTCGCTTCCTTCGGAAAGGACGGCGTCGTGGAGTACACGGGCCGGACGCCGACGCTCGTCGGGGTGCAGCGGGACGGACGGGTCGTCCTGCAGGACGGTCGTCTCGACGTGAGCGGCGACGTGGATCCCGGATTCAGGCCGTCGTTCTCGCCCGAGCGTCGCCTGAGCGGGGCGATCCTGCAGGACGACGATCGGCTCGTCCGTTTCGGCTCGCTGGTGCAAGGGAACGAGGGTGCGGAGGCGGCCCTGCTGGAGCGTCTACTTCCCTGACGGCCCAGCCCACCGGGACCCGCCGTGGTCGGGTCGGCTCACCCGCCCTCCGCCAGGGTCGACGACGAGGCGGGCGAGACGTGTGCCTCCCGCCCTCCCTACACAACTTCTGAACATCGTCCTCGTTCCGGGTTTACTCCCTCGGCGCAAAGTAGAACCATGCGAGTCACCTTCGCCCGCCCTCGCCCGCCCCTCCACGACGCCCCACGCCGTTCGTCAGGGACGCGAGGATGAAGACGATCCTCGTCGTGGAGGACAACGCGGGCATCCGCGACATGGTCCGCGAGTACCTGGCGGAACACGGCTACCGCGTCCGGGTGGCCAGCAACGGAACGGAAGGCCTCCTCGAAACCCGTCACGAACCCCCGGACCTCATCCTGCTCGACGTGATGATGCCGGGAATGGACGGCCTGGAGTTCCTCCGCCGTTACCGCGCGTCCAGCGGGACTCCGGTCATCTTCCTCACCGCGCGAGACTCCGAGATCGACAAGGTGCTCGGTCTCGAACTCGGCGCGGACGACTACGTCACCAAGCCCTTCAGCATGGCCGAGTTGCTCGCCCGGGTGCGCGCCAACCTCCGTCGGGCCGAGCAGACGCCCACGTCCGGCCCCATCCGGGTCGGCGAACTGGAGCTCGACGCCACCACCCGCTCCTTCCGCGCACGCGGCGAACGGGTCAACCTCACCCGCAGCGAGTTCGAGCTGATGGACCTCCTCGTCCGGCACCCGCAGCGCGTCTTCACCCGCATCGAGCTCCTCGAACACCTGCAGGAGGAGGCGCTCGGCTCGGAACGGACGATCGACGTGCACGTCCGCAACCTGCGCGCGAAGATCGAGGAGGAACCGAGCAAGCCTCGGCTGCTGGAGACCGTGTACGGCATCGGCTACCGCCTCAATCCGGAAGCGGGCGCGTGAAGCGACCCTTCTGGCGCACCCTGGCGTGGAAGCTCACGCTGGCGTTCGTCCTGGTCGCCGCCCTCGCGCTCGGCGCGGTCGGCGTGATCTCCTACGCGTCCACACGGTCGGAGTTCAACCGCTTCATCGGTGATCAGGCACGCAACGACCTCGTCAACCGCGTCCAGACCTACGTGCAGGAGAACGGGAACCTGGCCGGGTTCACGCCCTACCGCCGCAACTTCAACGTGGACCAGGGTCACGGCACCACGGAAGGGACGCCACGCTCTCCCGACGGGCGCGTGTTCCGCGACGGACCGATCTTCCGGGCCTCGTTCGTGGCGCTCGATCCGCAGTTCCGCACGCTCTACGCCACACCCACCCTGCCGGGCGGAACGAGGCTGCCCGAGAACCTCCTCGGGCGCGTGGTGCCCGTCACCGTGGACGGAAACGTCGTCGCGTACGTCGCGCCGTCGGGCGTCGAGCCACGCCTCGACCCACGCAGTCAGGAGTTCCTCGAACGCACGTCCAGCTCGATCCTCTGGGGAATGCTCGCCGCCACCCTCGCGGCGGTAGGCACGGGGCTCCTGATGGCCCGCGCGCTCCTCGGACCCTTGCAGGAACTGCGGCGGGGCATTCAGGCCGTTCAGAGGGGAGAGGCGCCCAGAGAAGCGCCGCGCGCCCGCGCCGACGAGTTCGGCGAGGTCCTCCACGCCTTCCACGAGATGCACGACAGCGTGGTGCGCAACCAGCAGTCGCGGCAACAGCTCACCGCCAACATCGCCCACGACCTCAACACCCCTCTGAGCGTCATCTCCGGGACGCTGGAGGCGATGATCGACGGCACCTTCAAGGCGACGCCGGAGCGCCTCGCGCGTCTGCACCGGGAGACCCGGCACGTCGCGCACCTCGTGAACGATCTGCGCTTCCTGTCCCTCGCGGACGCCGGAGAGCTCCACCTCGACCTGCAGGAGACCGACGCCGCCCTCGTCCTCCGTGAGGCCGTGTCGGGCGTGGCCGAGCTCGCCGGCCGGCAGGGCGTCACGCTCGCCGTCGAGGCGCCCGAACACGGTCCCCTGATGACGCTCGACGCGCGGCGCGTCACCCAGGTGATCCAGAACCTCCTCTCGAATGCCCTCTCGCACACGCCCCCGGGAGGCCGCATCGACGTCGTCGTCCGTCACGAGGGGACGTCGCTGTCGGTCGACGTTCAGGACACGGGTGTGGGGATCGCCGCCGACAAGCTGCCCTTCGTCTTCGACCGCCTCTACCGGGCGGAGGACGCCCGCAGCGAGGGCGGAAGCGGTCTGGGCCTCTCCATCTGCAAGTCCATCGTGGAGGCGCACGGCGGCCGGATCGGCATCCGGAGCGAGCCCGGCCGGGGCACGACCGTCACCTTCGCCCTTCCGTCGGTTGCCCTGGCGACCCCGCAACTCACCGGCCTCTGACCCAGGCCCGAGGGGGGAAGACCGGACGCCCGGTCTTCCCCCCCGTGTCTACCTCACTTCTGAACAAGTTGTCCTCGCAGGGTGAACAGTTTCACGCGAGACTCCCCCTGGAGGCGACCATGACCCGAGCCGTGCCCCTACGTTCCCCCGCCCGCCGACCGCTGCGGGCCCTGCTGGCCTTCCTGGTCCGCCGACCCGTCCGGCACGACGTTACCTACGAGCGGGTGCTCGGCAGCGCCCTGCACCTGCGCGTCGACGCCGACGACGAGGACGCCGCCCGCTCCGCCGAGGCGGCCCTGCTGGCGGAGATCGATCGGCTCGAAGCCGTCTTCAGCCGCGTGAATCCCGACAGCGAGCTCAACCGCTGGCAGGCCCGGCCCGGCGAGGACGTTCCCGTGTCCGCCGAACTGCATGATCTGCTTCGCGACGCCCTGGACTGGCAGCGCCGCACGAAAGGCGCGTTCAATCCGTCCGCGGACGCGTTCGTTTCCGCGTGGAGGCACGCGGAGGGGACCGGACGACCGCCGCTCGACGAGGCCCTCGACGCCGCCGCCCGCGCAGCGGGTGAGCCCGCCTTCGTGCTCGGCGCGGGCACGGCCCGCGTCACGCGGCCCGGCGGTCTCACCCTCAACGCCGTCGCCAAGGGCGCCATCGCGGACGCGGCGGCCCTCGCCGCGTTCCGCGTGCCCGGCGTGCGGGGCGTCCTCGTCAACCTCGGCGGGGACCTCCGGCACGTCGGAGAGGGCGAGGTGCGCGTCGCCGTGTCCACCTCCGGCGTGGAGAACCACGCCGAGGACGTGGTGACCTTGCGCGGCGGCGCGCTCGCCACGAGCGGCGGAGCCCACCGGGGCTTCCTCGTCGGCGGGACGTGGTATCCGCACACCCTCGACCCACGCACCGGGCGGCCCGCCACCGAGGTGCGGGGCGCGAGCGTCCTCGCCCCCGACGCCCGCACCGCCGACGTCCTCGCCACCGCCCTCAGCGTCCTCCCCGTCACCGAGGGCCTCGACCTCGTCCGAAACCTCCCGAACGTCGGGTGCCTCGTCGTGACCGCCGACGGCGCCCGCCACACCGACCCCGTCTGGTGCGCCCACAGCCGCCCCTCCTGAAAGGACCGTCATGAACCACGACCAGCGCACCACCCCCTCCCGTCGCCGCCTTCTCGCCCGCGCCACCGCCGTGCTCGTCGCGATGATCGCCGCCCGCCTCCCCGCCCTCGCGCAGGGCTCCGCCACCACCCCGACCTCCACCACGACCACGGCCACGAAGAGCGCCGCGTGGGCCAGCGGCATGGAACTCGCCGTGAACGTCGAGATCGACCTTCCACAGGGCTTCCGGGTGCAGCGTCCCTACGTCGCCGCGTGGATCGAGGACGCCAGCGGCAGACCCGTCCGAACGCTCGCCCTGTGGGCGAACACCGGCGGACGCGGGCTGCGTTACCTGCCCGACCTGCGCCGCTGGTTCCGCGAGTACCAGACGAACGACGGCATCATCGACACCGTCTCCGGACCCACCCGCAACCCCGGCAGGTACAGCCTCGTGTGGGACGGACGCGACGACCGCAAGGCGCTCGTCCCGCAGGGTCAGTACTACGTGGTGGTGGAGACCGCCCGCGAGCACGGCCCCTACAGCCTCATCCGCGAGAGCGTCACCGTCGGAGCCAAGCCCTTCACGCGCGACCTCGGCGCGAGCGACGACGTGAAGGGAGTGAGCGTTGAGTTCCGCCGAAAGAGCTGAGGCGGACCTCACCGCCGCGACCCGACCCGCCCGGCGGCCCCGCACGGTCCGTCAGCGGCTCAACGCCTGGCTGCGGGTCACGCACGTCTACACGTCCATGATCAGCCTCATGGTGGTGCTGTTCTTCGCGCTGACCGGCATCACCCTCAACCACCCCGACCTCACCTTCGGAGACGACGGGAAGCGGACGCAGGTGGAGGGCGCCCTGCCCGCTTCCTGGCGTGACGGCGACAAGGTGAACTGGCTCGTCGTCGTGGAGGAACTGCGCGCCCGGTACGACCTGAGGGGCCGCGCGAGCGACGAACGTGTGGACGGCGACGAGGCGAGCGTGTCCTTCCACGCGCCCGGCTACGGCGCGGACGCCTTCATCGACGTGAAGACCGGAAAGTACCAGCTCAGCGTGGACGCGCAGGGCCTCGTCGGGGTGCTCAACGACTTCCACCGTGGACGCGACGCGGGCGCCGCGTGGTCCTGGGTGATCGACCTCTCGGGCGCCTTCCTGACGCTCGTGTCCCTCACGGGGCTCGCGCTGCTCGTGTACCTGCGCAAGGTCCGGGTGAAGGCGCTCGCCGTCATGGCCGCAGGGACCCTCGCGATGATCGCGATCATGCACCTCGCCGCCTGAGGCGGAGCGTGGAACGGGCCGGGGAGCCGCGCGGCTCTCCGGCCCGTTCATGGGCACACGACCCCTACACAGGTTCTGAACAATCCCCGAGCGGAGGTTGAACAGACGCCGCCTAGGGTTCGGACATGCCATTCCCGCCGCACCGACACCCCCTCAGGTCAGGCCGCCGCGCCCGGAACGTGGGCACGTCATGACCGTCCGCGCCCTCGCACTGACGGGTACGCTCCTCGCGGGCGCCGCCCTCGCGCAGGACTCCACCGCCGCCCTGCCC
>NZ_KI912674.1:37996-39181 GCF_000519345.1 Deinococcus pimensis DSM 21231 | reverse complement strand
TCGGCAGAGCGCGACCTCGAAAGCGCCCTCGAAACCGCCCAGCTCGCCGCCGCCGCCCTGCACGCCGCCACCACACCCACCGCGCCCGTCACTTCCGGAGGTTCGTAATGCACGCTCGACCGCACGCGCTCGCCAGCATCCCCCTCACCGCCCTCCTGCTCGTCGGCGCGGCGCACGCGCAGACCGTCACGCCCCGCACGCTGGAGGAGAGCGTCACGCTCGCGCTGCGCGCGGGTCCCGACGTGGCGAGCGCCCGCGCCAGCCTCTCGGACGCGCAGACGAACCTCTCGGCCCTCAGGGCCGACCCCAGCGCCCTGCTGCCCGACACCACGCAGGCGCAGCAGGCCGTGACGCTCGGGACGGCGCAGCTCGCCGGGACCCGCATGACCGTCATGCAGAACGTCGTGAACGCCTACCTCAACCTGTACGAGACGCAGCGGAACGTGGCCCTGCTGCAGTCGCAGGCGGAACTCGACGCGAAGAACGTGCAGGTCGCGCAGGCGAAGCTGCAGGCCAGGAGCGGCACCAGCCTCGACGTCGCGAAGGCGCAGAACACGCTCGGCACGACCCGTCAGAACCTCGCCAACGCGCAGGCGCAGCTCACGGTGCAGGCCAGCGCCCTCGCCAAGCTCTTCGGGCAGACGGGCGCCGCCGTGAAGACGCCGCCCGCGCCGCCCGCGCTGAAGGTGACGCTCGCGTCCCTCTCGCAGGGCCTGGAGTCGCGGCTGCCGACGCTCGTGAGTGCGAAGAACGCCGCAGACCTCGCCGACCTCAACGTGAAGCTCAGCGACAACGACTACACCCCGCGCCTCACCCTGGAGAGCGCGCGGACGAAGGCGCAGAACGCGCAGCGTGACCTCGAGAACGCCCGCAGGAGCGCCACGAACGCCCTCACGGACGCCTACCGCGCCGCGCAGGACGCCGCCGAGCGCGTTTCCCTCCAGCAGAAGAACCTCGCCAACGCGCAGAGCACCCTCAATCAGGCGAACGTCCGCTACAGGAGCGGCGTGATCAGCAGGCTGGAGCTCGACACGACCGCCCAGACCGTCGAGAGCGCCCGCTTCGCACTCACGCAGGCCCAGGACGCGTCCTGGAAGGCCCTCGCGGCGCTCGGCGCGGCGTCCGGCGTGGACGTCGCGGGCCTCATGGACGGCGCGTCGTGAGCGCCGTGCGCAAGACGCCCGC
>NZ_KI912674.1:37532-37896 GCF_000519345.1 Deinococcus pimensis DSM 21231 | reverse complement strand
TGATCGCGGCGCAGCAGTCGCTGGCGGGCGCCCAGGCGACGCTCGCGAACGCCACGCGTGACCGGGCCCTCCCGAACGTCACCGCGAACGTGAAGTACGGCGCGGGCGGCACGGGGCTGAGCGGCAGCCTCAACCTCACCACGGGCGTCGCGAGCGCGGGCGTCACCACGGGCTTTGGGGGCGGCGCGACCTCCCTCTCGCTCGGCGTCGGCGCGTCCTTCACGCTCGTCGATCCCGTCGGGGACGCGAAGGTCGCGAGCGCCCGGACGCAGGTCGCGTCCGCCGAGCTGGCCCTGTCGCTCGCGCGCCAGAACGTCGAGCTCGACGTCCGGCAGAAGTACGACGCCCTCACCTCGGCCCGGCT
>NZ_KI912674.1:25525-37432 GCF_000519345.1 Deinococcus pimensis DSM 21231 | reverse complement strand
GTGCGCAAGACGCCCGCGCGGGCGGCCCGCACCCGGCGCACCCGGGGCCTCGTGGTGCTCGGCGTGGCCCTCCTCCTCGCGGGCGGCGGGTACTACGTCTACCAGCAGCGCTCCGACACCACGCAGACCGAGACGACGACGGGACGGCAGACCGCCACCGCCAGCCGTGGGGAACTGCGCGTCAGCGTGAGCGGCCCCGGCACGCTCGCCGCCGCCGTCAGTCAGGCCGTGCTGCCCGAGGTGAGCGGCACCATCACGACGCTCCCGTCGGTCGGGCAGACCGTCACGAAGGGCGAGACCGTCGCGACGATCGACGACACGAACGCCCGCCGCGCCGTGGAAAGCGCCACCCTCGCGCTTCAACAGGCGCAGGCGCAGGTCGCGAACCTGCGGGCGCAGCAGGCGTCGAGCCGCGCCAGCAGCGCGCAGAGCGTCACGAACGCGCAGGCGTCCGTGAGCACCGCGCAGGCCGCGCTGAGCGCCGCCGAGCAGACCCTCGCGTCCAACGAGGCGCTCTATGCGGTGGGCGGCGTGGCGCGGCAGGTCGTGGACGACGCCCGCGCCGCCGTCACGAAGGCCCGCACGGACCTCCAGACCGCGCAGGCGGCGGCCCGCGCGAGCGCCCAGCAGGCCAGCAGCGGCGAGACCGCTGGCGTGCAGAGCCTGCGGAACGCCGAGCTGAGCGTGCAGTCCGCGCGGCTCCAGCTTCAGAGCGCGCAGCGCGACCTCGCGGCGACGCGGGTCACGGCGCCCCTCTCCGGCGTGGTGAGCGAGGTGCCCGTCACGGTCGGCTCGGCCGCCACGACCGCGCAGCCCCTCATGACGATCATCGACACGAAGGTCATGGACCTGCCCGTGCAGATCGACGAGACGCAGATCTCGGGCGTGAAGGTGGGCCAGCCCGCCGAGGTGACCTTCGACGCGATCGACGGCCGCACCTTCGACGGGCAGGTGCGGAGCGTCTCCCCGAGCGCCACCACCCAGAACAACATCGCGATCTTCACCGTCACGGTCCGCGTCCCCAACGAGGACGGCACGCTGCGCGCCGGGATGAGCGCCGAGGCGGAAATCATCAGCCAGGACGTCCCGAACGTCGTCCTGATCCCCAGGCGCGCCGTGGAGACGGTCCGCACGCGCTCCTACGTGCAGATCGCCCCGAAGGACCCCAAGGCCGAGCCCGAACGCCGCCGCGTCCGGACCGGCGCGGACGACGGCACCAACGTCGCCGTGCTCGAAGGACTGGAGCCCGGCGAGACGGTCCTGCTGCCCACCCAGGTGCGCTCCACGACGTCGGGCGGCGCGGGAAGCTCCGGCCGGAGCGGCGGCAACACCACGCGCGGCGGCTTCGGCGGCCCTCCCGGAGGGTTCTGATGTCCGACCTCGTGCTGTCCCTTCGCGCCGTCGAGAAGACCTACCTCACGGGCGACGTGGAGTTCCAGGCCCTCAGGGGCGTCGACCTCGACGTGCGCGCGGGCGAGATGCTCGCCCTGATGGGCCCCTCGGGCAGCGGCAAGACCACCCTGATGCAGATCATCGGTCTGCTCGACCGCCCCACGGAGGGCACGTACCTGCTCGGCGGACGCGACGTCACGGACCTCACCGAGAACGAACGCGCCGAGGCCCGCAACCGCGAGATCGGCTTCGTCTTCCAGGCCTTCCACCTGCTGCCGCGCCTCGACCTCCTCGAGAACGTCGAGGTGCCCCTCACGTACGCGGGCATCCCCGCGTACGAGCGGCGCGAGCGGGCGCTGGAGATGCTGGACCGCGTGGGTCTCGCCAGCAAGGCCCGCAACCTGCCCAGCCAGATCAGCGGCGGTCAGAAGCAGCGCGTGGCCGTCGCGCGGGCCCTCGCGGGCCGCCCGCGCCTGCTGCTCGCGGACGAGCCCACCGGCAACCTCGATACCCGCACCAGCGAGGAGATCATGGCGCTCTTCACGGAGCTCAACGGTGAGGGCACCACCGTCGTGATCGTCACGCACGAACCCGACATCGCCGAGTACACCCGCCGCGTCGTCCGCGTCCGCGACGGCCTCGTCGAGAGCGACACCACCCACACGCCCCGCGCGGGGGTGAGGACGTGACGGCCGAACGCCTGCCCGCCGCGCAGACCCCGGACGAGGAGGAGACGCTTCCCGGGCGCCGCGGCGGCCTCGACTTCCTCGGGACCCTCACCATCGCGTGGCGCGCGATCCTCGGCTCACCCCTGCGCAGCGTCCTCACGGCGCTCGGCGTGATCATCGGCGTGGCGGCCGTCATCGCCCTCACCGCGATCGGCTCGGGCAGCACCGCCGGGATCACCAAGAGCCTCGAGAGCCTCGGCACGAACCTCCTCACCGTGCAGAGCGGCGCGCCCCGCTTCGGCGGCGGCGGCCTCGTGCGCGGCGGACCGCAGCAGACGATCACCATGAAGGACGTCGAGGCCATCGGTACCTTCGCGCCGAACCGGATCGCGGGCGTCGCGCCGTCGAGCCAGTCGAACGTGCAGGCGAAGGTGGGCAGCAGCAACCTGCAGGCCACCGTCATCGGCACGTGGCCCGCGTACGAGACGGTCCGCAACTCGCCCGTCGCGACCGGCAGCTTCTTCACGCAGGACGACGTGGACGGCCGCAAACGCGTGGCGGTCGTCGGCTACCAGATCGTCACGGACCTCTTCGACGGGCAGGACCCCGTGGGCCAGAAGATCCGGCTCGGCAACGTCTCCTTCACCATCGTCGGGACGCTCCCCGACAAGGGCAACACCGGCTTCGGCAACCCGAACGCGCAGGTGCTCGTGCCGCTCTCCACCTTCCAGCAGCGCCTCTCGCGCGGCGCGCGCTCCGGCACGAGCGTCACGGTGAGCAACGTCTACGTCCAGGCCACGGACAAGGACGACCTCACGAACCTCCAGAACGACCTCACGGACCTCCTCGCGCGGCAGCACCGCATCGAGGACGCCAGCAGCTACGACTTCAACGTGCAGAACCAGGCGGACGCCCTCGCGAGCCTCAACGCCACCACGCAGACCCTCACCCTGCTCGTCGGCGCCATCGCGGGCATCAGCCTCGTCGTGGGCGGCATCGGCATCATGAACATCATGCTGGTGTCCGTCACCGAGCGCACCCGTGAGATCGGCGTGCGCAAGGCGCTCGGCGCGAAGCCGCGCGACATCCTCACGCAGTTCCTCGTGGAGGCCTCCCTGCTGTCCGTCGGTGGCGGCCTCGTCGGGCTCGCGCTCGGCGTGGGCTGCGCGTACCTCGGCACGCTCGTGAACATCACGCCCGTCTTCTCGCCCGCCACGATCCTCGTGGCCTTCGCCTTCAGCGCCCTCGTGGGCATCTTCTTCGGGTACTACCCCGCCAGCCGCGCCGCGCGCCTCGACCCCGTCGACTCGCTCAGGTACGAGTAAAGGAGTTTCCATGCGTCACGTCCGACTCGCCGTCCTCGTCACCGCCGTCCTCACCACGCCCGCCCTCGCCCAGCAGTCCGGAGGGGCAGGCGCGGGACAGGGCGGCGTCCGCTCACCCAACCCGCAGATGCAGGCCGCGCTGAAGAAGTACCAGCCCGTCCTCGACCTCGGCACCACCGTCTCGCTGCTCGCCGACGTGGACAAGGACAAGAAGACCACCCTCACGAAGGCGCAGGCCGCGAAGCTCCTGCCGATCCTGCAGGACCTCGCGAAGCGCGCGGACCTCAAACCCGCCGACGCGCAGAAGATCCTCTCGAACATCGAGGACGGGATCCTGACGGACGCGCAGCTCACCAAGGTCGACGATCTCGTCCTGGCCCGCGAGGAGGCGCGCCGCGAACGCATGGCGAAGGCCCAGGCGTCCGGCGGGACGGGCGGGGCGGGCGGCGCGCGCCTGCCGTTCGTCCCGGGCGGGCAGTTCGGCGGCCAGCGCCGTCAGGGAACGCAGGGCAGCCAGAACGGTCAGGGCGGACGCGGCCCGGGCGGTCCGGGCGGCATGTTCGCCGCCATCCAGAACGGCACGCCCTACAACCCCTTCAAGAGCGACCGTCAGGCGAAGGGCCTGCAGGACCTCATCGCGGTGCTCAGGAAGAAGTGATCCCTCGGGGCGGCCACGGGAAGATCGTTCCCGTGGCCGCCCCGTTCAGGTTCCGGGTGCGGCGCGCAGCGTGAGGTGCACGGTCGTCCCGCCGCCCGGCGCCTCACCCAGCCAGACGTCGCCGCCGTGCCGCTGCACGATCTTGCGGACGATGGCGAGCCCGAGGCCCGTGCCCTCGTAGCGCTCCCGGTGATGCAACCGCTGGAAGAGCCCGAACACGCGCTCCCGGAACTCGGGCTCCACGCCGATGCCGTTGTCGGTCACACGGACGTGCCACCAGTCGCCCTCGCGCGTCGCGATGACGGACACCTCCGGCGGGACGCCCTCCCGGCGGAACTTCAGAGCGTTCCCGACGAGGTTCTGCATGACCTGCACGAGTTCGGGTGCGTCGCCCAGCACCACGGGCAGATCCGCGACGCGAACGTCGGCCCGCGTCTCCTCCACGGCCGCCACGAGGCGCGACAGGGCCTCGCCCGCCACCGCCGACAGGTCGACGGGCGCGAGCGGTTCGCGCTGCGCGTCGAGGCGGGAGAACACCAGCAGGTCGTCCACGAGCCGTTTGAGGCGCACCGCGCCCTGGGTGACGAGCCGCAGGTACGTGCGTCCGCGCTCGTCGAGCGTGTCCCGGTACCGCTGGTCGATGAGCTCCGAGAAGCTCGCGATGGTGCGCAGGGGCTCCTGCAGGTCGTGCGACGCGACGAACGCGAAGCGCTCCAGTTCCGCGTTGCTGCGCCGCAGTTCCGCGTTCGCGCGTCGAAGCTCGGCCTCGGCCTCTCGCCGCTGCGTCACGTCGCGAAACATCACCACGGCGCCCTCGATGTGGCCGTCCGCGCCGCGCAGGGGCGTGCTCACGTACTCCACCGGGAAGCTGGTGCCGTCCCTGCGCCAGAAGACCTCGTCGTCCACGTGCCGCACCTGCCCGTCGAGCCGGGAGGAGTAGATCGGGCACGCCGACGCGGGGAAGGGCGTCCCGTCCGGGCGGGTGTGGTGCACCAGGGCGTGCTGTGGCCTGCCGACGATCTCGTCGTGCTCGTAGCCGATCATGCGCAGGGCCGCCGGATTCGCGAAGGTCGTGAGGCCCGCCATGTCCACCCCGAAGATGCCCTCGCCCGCCGAGTCGAGCAGCAGCCGATTGAAGGTGCTGACGCGGTCGAGCTTCGTGTTGACGGCCTCCAGCGCGTGGGTGCGCTCCGTGACGCGCGCCTCGAGTTCCGCGTTGAAGGCGCGCAGGGCCCGCTGCGCCTCGACCTGCTCGGAGACGTCCGTGTGGACGCCGACCCACTCGCGAATCGTGCCGTCGTCCGCGACGACGGGCACGCCCCGCGCGTGGAAGTGCCGGTACGCGCCGTTCGCGACGCGGACGCGGTGGGTGACGTCGTACGTGGAGCGCGCCGCGACCGCGTCCTGCCACGCCGCGAGGGTCGCGGCGCGGTCCCCGGGGTGGATCGCCTCGGCCCAGCCGTACCCCTCGTACTCGGCGCGCTCCTGTCCCGTGAGGCGCGCCCAGCCGGGCTGATCGCCCAGCAGGCGTCCGTCGGGGCTGTTCGTCCAGACGGTCTGCCGGGTCGCGTCCACCAGCGAGCGGTAGCGCGCCTCGCTGCGCCGTGCGGCCTCGTGGAGCTGGGCGTGGTCCAGCGCGAGCGCCGCGCGCTCCGCGAGGGCGTGCGCGAGTTCCAGGTCCGCCTCGCCGTACGTCCGCGAGGGGTGCGTCGTGGCGAGGCCCAGCACGCCGAGCCTGCGTCCCTGTGACGTCAGCGGGACGTTGATGACGGAGTGCAGTCCCATCGCGCGGAACGCCTCGCGCCGCTCGCCGGGCGGGAGGACGTCCATGACCTCGGGCGGCACGATCGGCATCAGCAGGGGACGGCCCGTCGCGAAGACCCACTGCGGGGAGCCGGGCACCGGATCGTCCAGGGGCCGGAGGGGCGCCTGCGCGAGGTACCAGCGCAGCAGCTCCGCCTTCGCGGGCTCGGCATGCGCGACCGCGAAGGCGGACAGGCGCCCGTCCTCGCCCGGGAGGTACACGGCGGCCCAGTCGCCCACCCGGCGGATCGAGAGGGCCGTGATGCGGTCCAGCGTCTCGGCGACGTCGAGGCTTCCGGCGAGGGCGCTGCCCGCCTCGGCGAGCAGGGTGACGCGGGCGAGCGCGCGGGCCTGCTCGTCGTGCTCGTCCGCGCGGGCGAGCGACACCTCGCCGGCCCGGGCGACCGCCAGGAGCGCCGCGCGCTCCTTCCGCGCCGTCACGGCGCCTTCGCGCGCGAAGGACAGCACGAGACACGCCGTGACGCGTCCGGAGGTCCTCAGGGGCAGGGCCGCGACGGCGCGTGTACGCGGCTGGAGGTGCGTCACCATGTCCGGGAAGTCGCGGCGCATGTCGTCGAGCGTCGCGAAGACCGCCTCCCCGGTGACGATCGCGTGCCGCGCCGCGTACGAGCGGTCCGCTGGGAAGCGGCTCCAGGTCGTTCCGAAGGTATCGTCGTAGCCCACGGTGCCCACGGTGTAGGAGGTCCGGTCGTCGATGACCTCGATCATGGCGCCCGCGTAGGCATCGGTCGCGGGCACCGCCTCACGGAGCAGGACCTCCGTGACGTCCGCCCTGGAGCGCGCGCCCGTCAGGGCCAGCCCGACACGGCCGACGCGGCGCAGGGTCTCGTCGTCGAGGGGAGCGACGTGGGTGTGGTCTTCCGGGAGGGAGGGCACACGCCATTCTACGGGCCGGGGCGCCCGGACGACGGGCCGTCAGGACCGCGCGAGCTCGACGAGCCGATCGGCGACCTCCTCGACCGTCAGCGTGGACGTGTCGAGTTCGCGGGTCGCCCGGACCCGCAGCAGGGGTACCACGTGCTCGACGTAGTGCGCGATGTCGGCCCGTTCGGCCTCCGTGCGGCCGTACGTGTTCGTCGTGCGCGAGGTGACCCGGTCGAGCAGCACGTCCAGTGGAGCGTTCAGGAGCACCACGTGGTCGAGCAGATCGTACACGAGGCCCTGGTTGGACGCGCAGCCCGACACGAAGATCGCCTCCCCCCGATCTTCCGCCAGCAGGGCGCGCACGCGTTCGAGTCGCCAGGCCCAGTCCGGCCGCTCGGGCGTGCCGGACGCGTCACCCGTGCGGGGCGCGCGGGTCCACTCGCTCCACTCGTCCGAGTCGAGGTCCACCGCGCGCCGCCCCCGCCGCAGGAGCTCCACCACGACGGAGGACTTGCCCGCGCCGGACATGCCCGTGATCAGGACGCGCTTCACCCGGGCAGTCTATCGTCCCGGGCTCGCCGGTCCCGAGGGGCGGGCGCCGCGTCGGCTACACTACCGATCGAATCCACGTCCCACCGTTCGTCCTTCACGTCAGGAGTCCGCATGCCGCCCAAGCGCCCCAGAAGCTCTTCCGTCCCGCAGCCTGCCGAGCCCGCCCCGAACGCCCTGCCGCCCTCCACCCTCGCGCTCATGGCGGGCTTCCGGGGCGCCCTGATCGGGTACTCGCACGCGAGCGAGACGATCGCGCGCCGTCACGGCCTCACCGGCCGCCAGTACAGCCTGCTCGTCTTCGTCGGCGCGGCGGGCGACGACCTCATCAGCGTCGGGACGGCCGCCGAGCACCTGTGCCTCAACCACCACTCCACCGTGGAGCTCTCCCAGCGCGCCGAGGCGGCGGGTCTGATCGAGCGGCTCAGCGACCCCGCCGACGGACGGCGCGTGCTGCTGGAGCTCACGGCGGAGGGACGACGCAGGATGGACGCCGTCACGCGCGATCACGTCCGCGATCTGCGCGAGCAGCGCGAGAAGCTCATCGACGGGCTGCGCCGCTGGACGGACCTGCTCGGCGCCCAGGACCTCTGAGCCCGGCCCGCAGCGTGAACCGCGCTTCACGAGTTCCACGAACTTCCGGCTCGGGCGACGACCCAGGATGAGGTCCATGGATCAGCCCGAGCCCACCCTCGTCATTCTCGGCGCGTCCGGTGACCTCACGCGTCGCCTGCTGATGCCCGCCCTGTACCGTCTCGACGCCCGCGGCGCCCTGCCGCCCGCGCGGATCGTCGGGTACGCCCTCGAAGCCTGGGACCGCGCGAAGTTCCTCGCCCACGTCGAGGAGCACCTGCGCCAGTTCGTGCCCGACTTCGACGAGGCCGTCTGGACGCGCTTCTCCGCGCGGCTCGACTACCTCAGCGGGGACCTGAGCGCCCCCCAGCTCGCGCGGCTCGCGCCGCTGGTGCCGGGACGCGGGCTCTTCTACCTCGCGCTGCCGCCCACGGTGTTCGGCACGGCGGCCCAGGGGCTCGGGGAGGCCGGGCTGAACGACGAGGGCGCGGGCACCCGCCGGATCGTCATCGAGAAGCCCTTCGGGCGGGACGTGGAGAGCGCGCGCGCCCTGCACGAGGAGCTCGGGCGGCGCTGGCGCGAGGATCAGCTGCTGCGCATCGACCACTTCCTCGGGAAGGAGACCGTGCAGAACCTGCTGGTCTTCCGTTTCGCGAACTCGTTCCTGGAGCCGGTGTGGAACGCGCAGTTCATCGAGAGCGTGCAGATCACCGTCGCGGAGACGCTCGGGCTGGAGGGCCGCGCGTCGTACTACGACCACGCGGGCGCGCTGCGGGACATGCTGCAGAACCACCTCATGCAGCTCTTCACGCTCGTCGCGATGGAGCCGCCCGCCACCTGGGACGCGGACCTGCTGCGGCAGCACAAGGTGGAGGTGCTGCGCTCCGTGCGGCCCATCTCGCGCGAGGGCGTCGCGGCGCACGCGGCGCGCGGGCGCTACACGAGCGGGGTCGTCCACGACGGGCAGGTGCCCGGCTATCTGGAGGAGCCGGGCGTGGAGGCGAGTTCGCGCACGGAGACCTTCGCGGCGCTGCGGCTCAACGTGGACAACTGGCGCTGGCGGGGCGTGCCGTTCTACCTGCGCAGCGGCAAGCGGCTGCGCTCGGACGTGAGCGAGGTCGCGATGCGCTTCCGCAATCCGCCCACGCGGTTCTTCTCCTCCACGGACCTCGACCCCACCGACGACAACTGGCTGGTCTTCCGCCTCAAGCCGCGCGAGGTGATCGACTGGGTGGTGACGGCGAAGCAGCCCGGTCTGGAGCTCCAGTCGCGCAGCGTGACCCTGCGGACCGACTACGCCGCGCCGGGCGAGGGCTTCAGCGCGTACGAGCAGCTGCTGCTCGCGGCGCTCGAAGGCGACCGGAGCGCTTTTCTGCACGCCGACGAGGTGGAGTGGGCGTGGCGGGTGCTGCAGCCCGTCCTCGACGCCTGGCAGGGGGGCGCGCCCGACCCGTACCCAGCCGGGTCCGATGGGCCCGACAGTCAGGATCACCTGCTGCAGGCGGGGGACACGTGGCGGCCCGTGGAACCGTGAGGGTCAGCGCAGCAGGACCAGCGCCGCGAGCGCCGCGATCAGCACGGGCGGGGTGAGCAGCAGGCCCGCGCGGACGTACTCGGACCAGCTGACGTTCACGCCGCGCCGCGCGAGCACGTGGAGCCACAGGAGCGTGGCGAGGCTCCCGATGGGCGTGAGCTTCGGGCCGACGTCCGCGCCGACGACGGCGGCGAGCGCGGCGGTCTCGCGCGCGGCGTCCGTGAGGCGGGCCTGCTCCAGCCCGAGCGTGACGAGCAGCAGGGCGGGCAGGTTGTTCATGACGGCGGACAGCAGGGCCACGAGGGTGCCCGTGACGAAGACGAGGGTGGCGTCGCCGTGCCCGGCCGCCCACTGAGCGAGGCGGACGACGTGATCGGTGAGTCCGGCGCGGCGCAGGCCGTACACGACGAGGTACATCCCGAGCGCGAAGACCACGACGTCCCAGGGGGCAGCGCGCAGGACCGCGCGCGACGAGAGGTGGCGCGAGCGGCCCGCGACGATCCACAGCAGTCCGGCGGCGCCCAGCGTCACGGCGCTCAGGGGAACGCGCAGGGGCTCCGCGAGGAAGTACGCGAGCGTGACGACGGGCAGCAGGACGAGCCCGGCGGTGACCGTGCCGCGCGAGCGGACGGCGCTCGTGGGGCTGGGAAGGTCCGCGAGCTCGTATCGCCGTGGGACCGCGCGGGCGTAGAGCGCGTACAGCAGGGCGAGCGTGACGGCCACCGTGACGAGATCCACGGGCACCATGTGGGCGGCGTAGCGGTGGAAGGGGATGCCGAAGGCGTCGGCGACGACGATGTTGGTGAGGTTGCTGATCGTCAGGGGAAGGCTGCTGACGTCCACGACGAAACCCACGGCGAGCGCGAAGGCGACGGTGGCGGCGCGGTCGAGGCGCAGTGTCCGGGCGAGTTCGAGGGCGATGGGCGTGAGGATGAGCACGCCGCCGTCGTTGGCGAAGAGCGTCGTGACGAGCGCGCTGAACACCACGAGCAGCACGAACAGCCGCCGTCCGCTGCCCCCGCCGAGGCGGGTGACGTGCAGGGCGAGCCAGCGGAAGAAGCCCGCCTCGTCGAGCAGGAGGCTCGCCGCGATGAGGCCGACGAGGGTGAAGGTGGCGTTCCAGGTGGCGTGCCAGACCACGCCGAGGTCCGCGGGACGGACGACGCCGAGCAGGAGCGCCGCGACGGCGCCCAGCGCGGCCCAGAGCGCGGGCGGCAGACGCCGGGGTTGCAGGACCACGAGGGCGACGGTGACGGCGAGGATCAGGACGGCCAGCACGGGCTCCAGTATGCCTTCCCGGCGCGGTGCGGGTCGTGACCCCGCCCGAATTCCGGGTGTTTCGCCGTGCGTTCTGCGTTGTCTTGGGGGGAGGAAAGCGCTAGGCTCTTATCAGGAATGATTCCTGATAAGCCGTCTTCCTGAGAGGACCCCATGACCTCCGCATCCGCACGCACCGACGCTTCCCCCGCCCCGAGAACCCGCGCACCCCTGTCGCCCGCCCTGCGCGCCGCCGTGGCCCTCACGGCGCTCACCCTCGCGGGCCTGCTCGTCGGCCTCGCCGGGGAGCACCTGCTGCGCCTCGCGCCCGTCGCCGTCGTCGGCTACGTCGTCGCGTACCTCGCGGGGGGCGTCCCCGCCGCGAGGGAAGCCCTCACGAGCCTCCTGCGTGACCGCAAACTCGACGTGGACCTCCTGATGGTCCTCGCCGCGCTCGGCGCCGCCAGCATCGGCCAGGCCGCCGACGGCGCCGTCCTGCTCTTCCTCTTCAGCCTCAGCAACACCCTGCAGGACTGGGCGATGGGCCGCACCAGGAACGCCATCGCCGCCCTCATGGACCTCAACCCCGAGGGTGCCACCGTCCGGCGCGGCGGCGTCGAACGCTGGTGCGAGCTGCGTGACATCCGCGTCGGGGACCTGCTCGTCCTGCGGCCCGGCGAGCGCGTCGCCGCCGACGCGCGCCTCGTCACGGGACGCACCAGCGTCGACGAGAGCCCCATCACGGGCGAGAGCCTCCCCGTCGACAAGACGCCCGGCGAGGCGCTCGCGTCCGGCACCATCAACCTCGACGGCAGCGTCGAGGCCGAGGTGCTGCGTCCCGCCGGGGAGAGCACCCTCGCGCGGCTCGTCGCCCTCATGGAGGAGGCGCAGACGCAGCGCAGCCGCACCGAAACGATCACGGAACGCTGGGAGAGCCCCTACGCCCTCACCGTGCTGCTCGCCGTGCCCGTCGTGTTCGCGCTGCTGCGCCTCGGCTTCGGGCTGCCCACCGACGACGCGTGGTACCGCGCAATGACCTTCATGGTCGTCGCGAGTCCCTGCGCCGTCGTGATCAGCACGCCCGCCGTGATGCTCTCCGCGATGGCGGCCGCCGCGCGCGGCGGCGTGCTCTTCAAGAGCTCCGCCGCCCTCGACGCGCTCGCGGGCGTCCGCACCGTCGCCTTCGACAAGACCGGCACCCTCACCGAGGCCCGCATGAAGGTCACGCGTGTCCACGCCGTGGACGGGGCGGCCGCGCTCGCG
>NZ_KI912674.1:6120-25425 GCF_000519345.1 Deinococcus pimensis DSM 21231 | reverse complement strand
TCGCCCGCGCGGACCTCGGCGTGGCCCTCGCGAGCGGCACCGACGTCGCCATCGAGAGCGCCGACGTCGTCCTCATGCGCAGCGACCTCGGTCGGCTCGCGGGCGCCGTGCGCCTCGCGAAGGCCGCGCGGCGCACCGTCATCGGCAACCTCGCCTTCGCCTTCTCCGTGATCCTCGTCGTCGCGCCGCTCGCGGTGGCCGGGAAGGTCCCGCTGCCCCTCGGCGTCCTCGCGCACGAGGGCGGCACCGTCCTCGTGGTGTTCATGGGCCTGCGGCTCCTCACGCGCAGGCTCTGAACCTCACTCAGTCGCAACCGGGCAGGGTCAGCGTGTCCGGCAGCCTGCGCACGAGCGCCGCGACGCCCTCACGGGTCGTGGTGACGCCGTCCGCGTTGAGGGCCGCGCCGCTCAGCGCCCCCTCCACGCTCACCTGCGACGTGCACGACGCCCAGCGCACCTGCAGCCGCACCTTCAGGTCGAGGCTCGTGATTCGCAGCAGCTGCCACAGGTCCAGCGTCGGGATGACCGCCACCACCCGCACCCGCACCGCGTCGCCGCCCGTGGCGCGCTCCGCGCCCGGGAAGCGGGCCTTCCACGCGCGCGCGAGCGCGTCGTCCGTGACCTCGCGGTACAGCGCCTGACGCGAGGGCGGCAGCAGGAGACGGTAGCGGTCCAGGTCCCCCTCGAAGCCCGTGCCGTCCAGCACGTAGGGCGCGCGCGTCAGATCGACCGCGAGGGGCGCCGCCGCCCGCCCGCCGCCGAGCGCCACGGCGCCCGCCACGAGCGTCAGGGCGCGTCGCCACCCCCGACGACGTCTCTCCACGAGCCGAGTGTACGCGCCCCGACGCCCGCGAGGTGGTGCCCACGTCCCAGAACGCCGCGTGAACCGAATCCGAGGTACGCTGTGGGCATGTTCGGCAAGGCGAGCTGGTGGTTCCCGGTCTGACCGGGTGCCCTTTCGTCTCGTTTCACGCGCCCGGGATCGTCCCGGGCGCGTTTCCGTTTCCCCACCCCTCACCGCCCCTCAGGAGGTCCAGCATGAAGCCCCGCATCCTCACCGGAGACCGCCCCACCGGACCGCTGCACATCGGTCACCTCGTCGGCTCGCTGCGCAGCCGCGTGCGACTCCAGCACGAATTCGACACGTACGTCCTGCTCGCGGACGTGCAGGCCCTCACCGACCACTTCGAGCACCCCCGCCGCGTGCGGGACAACGTCATGCAGGTCGCGCTGGACTACCTCGCCGTGGGGCTCGACCCGCGCGAGGCGACGTTCGTGGTGCAGTCCGGGGTGCCCGAGATCGCGGAGCTCACGGTGTTCTACCTCAACCTCGTGACGGTGTCGCACCTGCGGCAGAACCCGACCGTGAAGTCCGAGATCGCGCAGAAGGGCTTCGGGGAGTCCGTCCCGGCGGGCTTCTTCGTGTACCCCGTGTCGCAGGCGGCGGACATCACGGCCTTCGGCGCGCAGGTCGTGCCCGTCGGGGAGGACCAGCTTCCGATGATCGAGCAGACGGCCGAGATCGTGCGGCGCTTCAACCGCCTCTACGCGCCCGTGCTGGTGGAGCCCCGCGCGCTCGTCGGGGAGGTGGCGCGTCTGCCCGGCCTCGACGGGAAGGCGAAGATGAGCAAGTCCCTCGGGAACGCCATCTTCCTGTCGGACCCGGCGGACGAGGTGGCGCGCAAGGTACGCGGCATGTACACCGACCCGAACCACCTGCGCGTGGAGGACCCGGGCCGCACCGAGGGCAATCCCGTCTTCGCGTACCTCGACGCCTTCGACCCGGACCGTGCGCGTGTCGCGGAGCTCAGGGCGCACTACGAGCGCGGCGGTCTCGGCGACGTGAAGGTCAAGCGGCACCTGCTGGACGTGCTGGAGGCCACGCTCGGCCCGATCCGCGAGCGCCGCGCGGAGTTCGCGCGGCACCCGGACGAGGTGGAGGCCGTGGTGCGCGAGGGGACCCGGCGCGGACGTGAGGTCGCGGCCGTCACCATGCGGGCGGTGCGGGAGGCGATGAGCCTCGACTATTTCGCGGACGCGGAGATCAACGCAGGAGGCTGAGGCGGCACCCGCTGCTGACGCACTCGCGCAGGCGGTCGCCGAGCTCGTTCGTGCGCGCGACGGTCATGTCCGTCGCGCGGTCCACCGAGACGTACTTGAAGCCGTCGCGCGTGAGGACGCTCTCGGCGTCACGACGCCGGATCCACTCGCGTTGCCGGGCGCGCAACGTCGCGCGGCCCGACTCCGGCAGGGCCGCGAGGAGCTTGGTGTAGACCGCGTTGAGGTCCGCGTCGGCCTTGACGAAGAGCTTCTGGTAGCAGTACACGGCGTCGAAGTCGGTGAGGTTCCCGTCGCAGTTGTTCTGCGCGCCCGCGGACGCGGCGAGGCTGAGGGCGGCGGCAGCGAGGAAAGCGAGGAAGGCTCGGTGGTGGGGCATGAGGTCATGGTGCCCGGTCCTGCGTGACGGCAGGATGACGGCCCCTCAGGGAAGGCGGAACGCGTCCGGCGGTGACAGGACGCGCAGGTTGAGACGGGAAGGCCCGGCGTACGTCACGTGATCCTGCGGGCGGCCACCCGCGGCGCAGTCGTACGTGGCCTCGACGCGGCGCACGGGCGGCCACACGACGAGGGCGGCCCGTCCCGCGACGTCCCGCCGCGCGACCGGGCCGAACAGCCGGGAGTCCTCGCTGCCCGTCCTCGTGCGGTTGTCGCCCATCACGAAGTACCCGTCCCGGGGCACGCGGAAGTCGCGCGCGTCCTGCACGAGGCCCGCCGCGGCGCTCTGGGCAAGGTTGGCGAGGTCGCTGGTGGTGTCGAGGCACCCCTGCTCCCGCCAGTAGTCCGTGGTGAAGTTCTGCGCCACCTCCGTCCCGTTGACCCACACGCGCCCGCCCTCGACCCGGACGGTGTCGCCCGGAAGCGCCACGAGCCGCTTGATCAGGAAGGGCCGGTAGGACCACAGGCCGAGCGGACCGGACTGCACGCCCGCCACGGTCGGTGGGCGGAACACGAGGATGTCGCCGCGCCGGAACTCGCCCACGCCCGCGCGGTGCAGCCACGTCTCGTACTTCGGGATCAGGACGCGCTCGCCGTGACGGAGGTTCGGCATCATGCTCACGCCGTTCACGCCCGTGAACGTCCCGACGAACTGCGTCACGACGAGCGCGATCACGAGCGACTCCAGATACTCCCGCCCCAGTCGCCGCGCCCGCCCGTGACGTTCGTCGGAAGCGCCGGGCGGACGAGGAACGGCCGTCTCCTCGGAACCTGGGGAGCTCGAATTCATGCGCTCACTTTCGGTCGTGGACGCCGAGAGGGCGGTGAAACCGCACCTCCGTGCGGAGGGTCAGGGCGGAATGTCGGCGTGCGTCACGTTCCCGCGTCATGGAGAGCGGGACGTGCGCGCCTCGAAGGTCACGAAGACAGGCCCCTTCTGCCACCCGTCTGCCATGCCGGGTCTCCTAGCCTCATCCCGACGAGGCCGAACGCCGCGTCGGAAACGAGGAACACCATGGCCCGAGTCCTGATCGCCACCGCCCCGTACGTCGGGCACGTCAACCCCGCCACGTCCATCGCCCGGACCCTGACCTCGCGGGGGCACGAGGTCGTCTGGTACACCAGCCGCGCCTTCGAGCGCGCCGTGGAGGTCACGGGCGCGACCTTCACGCCCATGCGCCCACACCTCGAGTTCGACCCCACGAACCTCGACGAACGCTTCCCGGCGCGCGCCCGGCTCAATCCCCTCAAGAAGTGGGAGCACGACATCAAGCACCTCCTGGCGGACTTCATCCCCGACACCCTCGACGACGTCCGCGAGGTGCTGCGCGTCTTTCCCGCCGACGTGATCCTCACGGACGTCGCGTTCGTCGCGGGACGCAGCGTCCACCACCACACGGGCCTGCCGTGGGTGTCGTTCAACCCGGCGCCCGTGACGTGCAGCAGCCGGGACACCGCACCCTTCGGGTTCGGCCTCAGGCCGGACGCCTCCCCGCTCGGTCGGGCGCGCAACGCCGCGCTGAACTGGCTCGTGCAGAGGGCGCTGCTCGGCGGCGCCGACCGCTACCTCGCCGGGCGCGAGCGCGAGGTGGGCACGCCCCCTTCGGGCCGCTTCGTGCTCGACGCGATGATCCACGCGCCCGACGTGCTGCTGCAGGGCACCATCCCCGAACTCGAGTACCCCCGCTCCGACCTGCCCGCGACCGTTCACTTCATCGGGGCGCTCCTCCCCGATCCCGCCACGGACTACGTCCGTCCCGCCTGGTGGGGAGAGCTGACCTCGGGCCGCAAGGTCGTGCACGTCACGCAGGGCACGATCGACAACACGGACTTCTCGAAGCTGATCCTGCCGACCCTGCGCGCGCTCGCCGGGGAGGACGTGTTCGTGATCGCCACGACTGGCGGGCGTGACGTGAGCGAGGTCCGCGCCGCCCTGCCCGTGAACGCGCGGGTCGAGGCGTTCATCCCGCACGACCTGCTGCTGCCGTTTGTGGACGTGATGGTCACCAACGCCGGGTTCGGCGGGGTGCAGCGGGCGCTCGCGGCGGGTGTGCCGCTCGTGCTGGCCGGGAAGGAGGCCGACAAGGCCGAGGTGTGCGGACGCGTCGCGTACGCCGGGGCCGGCATCGACCTGCGCACCGAGACGCCCACGCCGCGTCAGCTTCAGGAGTCGGTCCGCGCCGTGCTGACCCTTCCCTCGTACCGCGAACGCGCGGCCACGATGCGGGCCGCCTTCGCCCGACACGACGCGGCGACGCGCGCCGCGGACCTGATCGAGGCGGCCGCGAGGAAGGGTGAACGTCCCGTGTCCACGCGGGAGGCCGTCGCGCTCGCCTGAGCGTTCGCGAGGGGTCCGCGCGGGCCGAGCATGAACGCTCGCCCGGGCGGACTCACGTCCAGGTGAGGCCGCCGGCCACTAGAATGAGCGCGCATGACCGACCGGCCCACCGTCCTTCTCGTCGAAGACGACGAGCACGCCACCGCCCTCACCCGCCGTGCCTTCGAGGAGCACGGGCGCTTCGACGTCGTCACCGCCGAGACGGGGCGGGCGGCGCTGGACGCGCTCGCGCCCGGACGGACCCTGCCCGAACTCGTCGTGCTGGACCTCGGGTTGCCCGACATGCCCGGTCTGGACGTGCTGGAGGCCATCAAGACGGAGCAGCGCACCGCCTGGCTGCCGGTCGTGGTGCTCACCGTCAGCAGCGATCAGCACGACCTGATCCGGGCGGCGGGCCTCGGCGCGTCGTACTTCGTGACGAAGCCCGCGACGTACGCGGAGTTCGTCGAGGCGGCGACGTCGATCAGCGCGTTCTGGTCGACCCTCGCCCTCACGCCGCGCCCGCCCAGGCCGCGCTTCTGACCCCGCCCATGACCGACGTGGTTCCCGCCTGGGTGGTTTCCGTGCTGAACGCGCTCGCGGTGCCCGCCTGCGTCTCGGACGAGGCCGGACTGGTGCTGGGCACGAACGCCCCGTACGACGGGACTCCCGGGTTGCCGCCGAGGGGACGCTCCCTGCGCGGGCTGACCCCGGAGGAGGCCGGGCGGTCCGACGTTCCCGCCCCGGACCGGCCTCTCGTGCGAGGCGTCCGCCTCGAGGGCGGCGAGCGCCGCTGGTCCACGGGCGCGCTGGGCGAAGGGCTGTGCCTGCATACCTTCGAGGGCCGCGCCGAACGCACGGCGGAATCGACGGTGCTGCGGGAAGCCTTCGAGCACGCGCCCGTCGGGTGGGCCGTCTTCGACGCGGACGCGCGCTACCTGCTCGTCAACGAGCACCTCGCGCGGATGAACGGCCTTCCCGTGGAGGCGCACCTGGGCCGCACCGTGGGTGAGCTCCTGCCGGAGTTGCCCGAAGACGTGGCCAGGAGGCTGGAGGACACCATCCGCACGGGCGTGGCCGTCCCAGCGGTGGAGGTCTCGGGCCGCACGCCGGCGTCGCCGGACGCGTCACGCCTCTGGACCGTGGAACAGTACCCGCTGCGAGACGACGAGGGACGCGTGATCGGCGCGGCGGGCATGGCGACGGAGGTCACCGACCGTCGCCGGGCGGAACGGGCGCTGGAGGAGCAGGCGCGGACGCTCGGGGAGCAGGCGGAGCTCCTCGCGCTCGCCAACGAGACGGTGATCCTGCGCGACCCCGAGAGCCGCGTGCGCGGCTGGAACGAGGCCGCGTACCGGATGTACGGCTACACCGGGGACGAGGCGCGTGGGCGCGTCACGCACGACCTGCTGCGCACGGTCTTTCCCGTGTCGAAGGAGGCAGTGGACCTCGCGCTGGAACGCGAGGGTTTCTGGGAGGGTGAGCTGACGCACCGCACCCGTGACGACCGCGAGGTGGTGGTCCTCAGCCGTCAGGCCGCCCGGCGTGACGCGTCGGGCCGGATCGGCGCGATCCTGGAGATCAACTGGGACATCACGGACCGCAAACGTGCCGAGGAGCGGCTCGCGGAGCTCGCCCGGACGCTGGAGCGTCGCGTGGACGAACGCACGGCGCAGCTCAGCGTCATCAACTCGGAACTGGAGGCGTTCGTGTACACCGTCGCGCATGACCTGAGAAGCCCGCTGCGGTCCATCAGCGGGTTCGCGAGCGCCGTCCGGGAGGACTACGGCGAGCGGCTCGACGACGAGGGCCGGAGCATGCTGGGGAGGATCGAGCGCAGCGCGGAACGCCTCGACGAGCTCATCCGCGATCTGCTCGCCTACAGCCGCCTCGGACGTACCGACCTCACGCTCGCTCCCGTGGACCTCGACGAGGTCGTCGAGCGTGCGCTCGGCGACCTCGGGCGGGAAGTCCACGAACGGGACGCGGTCGTGACGGTCGCGCCCCACCTGGGCAGGGTCATGGCGCACGAGGCGACGCTCCTTCAGGTGGTGCTGAACCTGCTCTCGAACGCTCTCAAGTTCGTCGCGCCGGGCGGGCGACCCGAGGTGCGCGTCCGGTCCGAGCGTGTGGGTGAGCGCGTCCGCGTGTGGGTGGAGGACAACGGCATCGGGGTGGAGCCCCGGCACGAGCAGCGCATCTTCCGGGTGTTCGAGCGTCTGCATACCCTTCGCGAGTACCCCGGGACGGGCGTGGGCCTCGCCATCGTGGAGCGTGGCCTGAGCCGCATGGACGGCGAGGTGGGCGTGCGTGCGGGCGAGGCGGGCGGCAGCCGCTTCTGGTTCGAGTTGCGCGCCGCGGAGGAGGACCTGTGAGCGCGACGGTGCTGCTGGTGGAGGACAACGAGGACGACGTCCTGTTCGTTCGGCGGGCCTTTCGCGCGGTGGACGAGCGGGTGACCCTGCAAGTCGTGAGCGACGGCGAACAGGCGATGAACGCGCTGGGCGGCCCGTGGGTGCCCGATCTGGTGCTGCTGGACCTGAAGCTTCCCCGCCTGAACGGGCTGGAGGTGCTCTCCTGGCTGCGCGCCCAGCCGCACCTGCGCTTCGTCCCCGTCGTGATGCTCACCACGTCCCACGAACGCACGGACGTGCTGGGCGCGTACGAACGCGGCGCGAACTCCTACCTCGTCAAGCCCGTGAACGCCACGCGCCTGAAGGACCTCGTCGTGTCGCTCGGCGCGTACTGGCTCACGCTCAACGTTCCCCCGAATTCCTGAGCGGCGCGCCCCACCAGACCCACACGCCCCGCTCGACGGTTCCGCCGCCGAACAGACGCCCGTCGGGCTGGTCGAGCAGCGTGGCGATGACCGCTCCGCGAGGAGGACGGGCGCCCGGCGGCGCTTCCACCACCCGAAGCGTGCCGGGACGTCCGGCGGCGGGCAGTTCGAGCGCGTGGACGAGGCTTTGCCGCGCCGCGTCGCGTTCGACGCGCAGACGCACGTCGAGCCTGCGTCCGCCGACGTGAAGGCCTGTGACGGCTGGACGCCTGACTGCCCGGGAGACTCGCTCCAGGACACGCCTCGTCCCCGCGATGCCCACGAGGAAGGCCGCGTCCGTGGTCGTGAGCGTCCGTCCTCGCAGGTGGACGCGTCCAGGTTCGAGGACGCGCACGCCCACCGCGAGGCTCACGAGCACCTCGTCCGGGACGCGCTCGCGGTGCGGCAGTCCGAGCGCTCCCGCGAGCAGGGTCAGGACGACCCGTTTCGGTGGGACGGTCTGTGCCGCGGGGAGCCGATCGGGGGTGTTCACGTGACCGGTCTCCCAGATCAGTTCCGGTGCGGTGAGGTGCAGCAGGAGGGTGTACATGCCTTCGTTCAGTCTGGACTCCCGGGAATGGGGCGTTCCGCTGATGTCTGGACAGCCCCGCGGGACGGACGTCGTTCATGAACTACCTCACGCGCGGGAGGTGGGATCCGTCGTACGCTCGGACGGGGCGATACCGCCTGTTCACTCGTGGGCCCTGCCGGGGCCTCCCCCTTCCCTGAGGACCGAATGCTGCGCTACGCCCTGCTGCCCCTTGTGTTGATCTCCTGCGCGCCGCGTGTCGCGTCCGCGCCCGAACCTCGAACGTCCGCGCCTCGCGCCGCCGCGCCGGCGTCCGCGCCGTCCGTCACGCCTTCGGGTGCCGGGAAGGACGCTCGCGTCCGGGGGGCGTCCTCCGGAGCGGTTCCTCGCGCGCCGACCTCGCGCGCCTCCGAGGGCAAGCCCCTGGTGATCACGCGTGGGGGCCGGTACACGGGGGTGTACGAGAGCCGCAACCCGGACGTGGCGGCCGTGACCATCCGCACCAGCGAGCCCGTCACCCTCGAAGACTGCAGCCTGCGCGGCAACGGTCACCTGATCACCGGCACCCGCGTGCGGCTCACCGTCCGTCGATGCCACGCCCAGGGCCTCAACCCCAACGTCAAGGGCCGCGCCAAGGGTGACTTCGTCCACCTCACCCAACCCCTGGACCTGCGCGTCGAGAACAACGACACCCAGGGCGTCGGGGGCGTCACCGTGCGTGGTTTTGCCGGGCAGAGCGCGCGCGGTGACGGGCTGCGCATCCTGCGCAACCGCTTGCGTGACATCGACGGGCGACGCAGCGACGGGCAGGGCGGGTACCTGAAATCCACCGGCGGAGACCGGGGTGGGGAAGCGGTGCGTGAGGTGCGCAACGCGGTGCTGTTCGATCACGTGCAGAACATCTCCACGGCGGAGATCGGGTGGAACGAGATCGTGAATCGACCGTGGGTGAGCCTGGTGGAGGACAACATCAACATGTACGTGACGAGCGGGGTGGCGGGCGCGCCGATCCTGATTCACGACAATTACGTGCAGGGGGCGTACCAGTTGCGTCCGGAGGCGGAGGCGTGGTTTTCGGGTGGTGGGATTCTGGTGGGGGACGGGGTGGGGTCGCGGGCGGGGGAGAACGGGTGGGTGCGGGTGGTGGGGAACGTGGTGGTGAGCACGACGAATTACGGGGTGAGCGTGGTGGGTGGGGTGGGGAGTGAGGTGGTGGGGAACCGGGTGGTGAACAGTGGGCGCCTGCCGGACGGGCGGGTGGCGGCGTACGCGAACGTGGGGTTGGTGTTGTGGGATTACTACAAGGTGGGGGGTCGTGGGGTGGGGTGGTTCGGGGGGAATGTGGTGCGTGGGAACGTGGTGGCGTTTTCGCGGGTGGGGCGTGATGGTGGGGTGGTGAGCGTGCCGATGTTCGGGCATGGGTGCGCGGTGGGGGGGAATCGGTGTGAGGACAACCGTGACGCGGGGCCCGCCACCCTCGCCATGGAGCGCCGTGAACACGAGATGTGGCTGTCGCGGGTGCGGGCCGTGGGGATCAAGCTGGGCGCTCCCTGAGCAGGGTGGTGTGGGGGTTGAGGGGCGGCGGGATCGTCAGGAGACGTCTAGGTAACTAAGTTTTTATAGAGAGAACGGTTCGGCCGGCCCGTCCCCCTCCGCGCGCAACCACCCAGCGCCCGAGCGGCGGCATGAGCTCGGGAGGAACGCCTCCATCCACTCGTCACTCGGTCGGACTTCGGGAGGAGTCCAGGAGACGCTCGCCACTCCTGCCTCTTACCTCCGTTATACTGGATAAAAATTTGGATAGTACGATCGTCATCAACCGCCCTCCAGATCGGGCGCGACCCCGAACGAACGACGGCGAGCGCCTGCTCATCGCCCCAGACCTCCTCGCCCCACACCCTCGGACGCACGATCGCGACATACAGTGCCCGTTCTCGATCGTGGAACGCCCGACACGCCGACGCGCACGGAAGGTCACCGAGCACAAAAAGGACGTTCGACGATCGTGCCGATGAGGGATGACCCGCACCACCCACTGGACATCCCACGTGGCATGCGCTAGAACACATGCCCATGGCCAGACACCGACACAGACGCAAGGCACGCCTGAAATGGCAGGTCAGGGCCACCACGGCAAAACGGGTGCAACTGGCCCTGCTGATCGTCATCGCCGCCGAACTGCTCCTGATGTTCCTCCGGACCTGAAGTCCCACACCCAACGGCATCGGAGCGACGGCCAACGGTCGACGCCCCCACGGCCGCGCTCAACACCGCCTCCCCCGGCCTGAACGGCACCCGCACCGATCCGGACCGCGAGCGCCCTCGCCGCTCAATCGGCCCGCGCCGGGCGATCCCGCAGCAGGGGCAGCGGATCGAGCGCCGGAAAGCGGCAGGGACCCGCCGGATCGTAGCGGTCGAACACCGCGAAGTGCAGGTGCGGGGGCGTCGTCTCCGCCTCCCCCGAATCCCCCACCGTGCCGAGCAGGGTGGACGTCGTGACCGCCTGCCCCTCACGCAGACCCGCCGCGACACCGTCGAGGTGCGCGTAGTAGTACCGCCGACCACCCGCCCCGAGGACGTACACCCAGCGCCCGCCCCGCTCGCTGCTCCCGATCCGCCAGACCACGCCGCGCGTCGCGGACCGCACGGGCGTCCCGCGACGCGCGAAGATGTCCTGCCCCGCGTGCCGCAACCCGCCGGGCCGCGCGGCATTCCAGGTGTTCGCGACCTGCGCGACCCGCACGCCCTCCACCGGCATCAGCAGCGCGGCGTCCGGACGGGACGGGAGCGAGCGGGCCAGCGAGGGCAGACGGGCGATCGCCTCGTTCCAGGCGCGTTCCTTCGCCGGCGACTCCTTCGGTTCCGGCTGGCAGAGCGGTGAGGAGGCGGCGAGAACGGGGAAGGTCAGGGACGTGAACGCCGCGAGGACGAGCAAGCAACGCGCGAGGGTGAGCACGCCGTGATCGTACGCGCCGCGGATGAGCGCCGCTCACGGCGCGCCTGATCACGCATCCCGCCCGGACGCCCCGTCAGTAGTACAGGATGTCCCAGTGGTTCGCCCAGTACTCGTCCGCGTAGATGTTCCCGGCGGCGCTCTGATACCTCGGCGCACCGTCGCCCCGGTCCGAGATGCGCGTGAAACTGTTCCGCACGTACGCGTCGATGCACGAGTTCTTGCGGATGTCGACCTTGTAGCCGTTGTAGTGGCTGTACGTGCCGCTCGCGTGCCCGACCTCCGTGCCGCCCGTGATGGTCATCGCGCAACCCGACGCGTTCTTCAGGGTCACCGCGCCGTCCACCGTGCCGGAGTTGATCTGCTCGAAGGACGTGCACGTCGACACGCTGCGGTCGCTGCATCCCCCACTGGAGTACACGCCGTACCCCGCGCCCGTGAGTCGGCTGCGCGCGGCGGAGTCGGACATCTTGTACCCACTCAGGGTGCCCACGGCGGGCGTGTCCGCCTCGTCCTGGGCTGCGAGGGCAGGCGCCTGCTCGGAAGGTTCCGTGGCCGGGAGACCGCCGCAGGCGGCGAGCGCGAGGGTGAGCGAGAGCAACAGGGACGGACGCACGACGTGCTTCATGAACGCTCCTTCCGGGCCGCCTCACCCCACGTTCCGGGAAAAAGCGGCCTCGCTCCACACGGCGGGACGGCCCGTCGACCGGGCGGTACGTGCTTCGTGCTGGAACGTGCGTACCGTACCCTTCCCTGCAAGGTGCGTGACGTGCGGTTTCTCACGGGCACACGCGGACGTCCGACCGTGAGCGAACCCTGAAGGAGAGGTTCTGCTATCGTGACGTCCCACCGCGCCCCGCCCCTCTCCCGACCGCGAGGTTCCCGTGCTGCCCGACGCCCTCATCACCGCCTTCGCGGACGCCCTCGACGAGCTCCTCGCGCGCCCCGTCTGGACCGACAGCGAGGGCGCGGAACGCCTGCGACGCGAGGTGCGCGTCCTGCGCGCCGAGGTCCGCACGGGGAACGCCCCGGGACGAATCGACGACCTCGCGGGAGCGCTCAGACGGGTCGTCACCGCCTACCACGAGGCCGGGCACGCCGTGGCCTACCTTCGCCTCGCGCCCCGCGACCGCATCCGGCTCGACGACGTCCGCTTCACCACCGACGAGGAGGGCATCCTCGCGCCCTCCACCACGTACACCTTCCTCAGCGAGCCGCCGTGGCCCGACCCCCACGACGCGCGCGAACTCGTCGTGGAGATCGCCTGCCTCCTCGCCGGGAAGGCCGCCGAGCCCACCCTCACGCACGGACTGCGGGTGGACGGCACCGACCTCGACGACCTGGCCGAAGTGGACGACCTGCTCCTCGCCCTCGCCCCCGAACGTCGTCACGAGGCGCTCTCGCAGGCGCGCGCCCTGCTGCTCACCCTCGATCTCGACCGGAGCGCCGCGCCCGTCGCCGCGCTCCTGTACGACCGCTGGGAAGCAGGTGAGCCCGTGACCACCGCCGAGCGGATCGAGGCGCTCCTGGGCGGGTGACGGTCCCGTCATCACGTCACCGTAAACTGCACTGGACCACCCGGGACCCCCGGGGGCCCGGAGGATCTCGTGACCCAGCCAGAAGCCACCGAACTCGTGGAGTGCGCGGCCTGTCACACCCGGCGCGCCGCGCGCGACCTGCTGCCCCTCGCGGCGGTACGGCCCAGCGTGGCCGCCTTCGTGGAGGCGGACCATCCCGACGTGCGGGAGACGGACCGCGTGTGCCTCTCGTGCCTCAACCGCGCCGTGGACGCCGAGATCCGCGACGCCATCGCCCTCGACGCGACGGAGACGGCCCGGCTCGACGAGGAGGTGCGGCTCAGCCTGGAACGTCAGGAGGCCGTCACGCGCAACCTCAACGCGGAGTACGACCGCGCGCTGCCCCTCGGGGACCGCGTCGCGGACCGCGTGGCGACGTTCGGCGGCAGCTGGCGCTTCATCGGCCTGTTCACGCTCGTCCTGATCGTGTGGATCGTCGTGAACGGCGCGCACCTGCTCGCGCGGCCCTTCGATCCGTACCCGTTCATCCTGCTCAACCTCGTGCTCTCGTGCGTCGCGGCCCTGCAGGCGCCCGTCATCATGATGAGCCAGAACCGTCTGGAGGCCCGCGACCGTCTGCGCGCCGAGCAGGACTACGAGGTGAACCTCAAGGCGGAACTGGAGGTGCGGCACCTGCACGACAAGCTCGACCACCTCACGCGCAGGCAGTGGCAGCGGCTCCTCGTGATCCAGCAGGCGCAGCTCGACCTCATGCGTGAGCTGAGCGACCGTGACCGCTGAGGGCGCTACGCCGTCGTGACCTCCCCGGAACGCGCCGCCACGTCCGCGTCCACGGAGGGCAGCGTGAACTGGAAGACGCTGCCCTCGCCGGGCGTGCTCTCCAGCCACAGCCAGCCGCCGTGCCGCTCCACGATCTTGCGGCTCACCGCGAGCCCGAGCCCGCTGCCCTCGATCTCGTCACGGGAGTGCAGGCGCTTGAACGGCACGAAGATCTGCTCGAAGTAGCGCTCCTCGATGCCGAGGCCGTTGTCCCGCACCGAAAAGCGCCACATGGACCCCTCGCGGCGCGCGCTCACGTGCACCCTCGGCGGCACGCCGGGACGGGCGTACTTCAGCGCGTTGCCGATCAGGTTCACCAGCACCCGCGAAAGCTGCCCCTCGTCGGCGCGCACGATCGGCAGATCGTCGTGCGTGACGAGCGCGTGGGTGACCTGCAGGTCGGGCGTGAGCAGTTCGAGCGCCTCCGCGAGGACACGCGCGCTGTCCACGGGCTCCAGCGGGCGACGCTGCGTGTTCACGCGCGAGAAGGTGAGCAGGTCGTCCACGAGGCGCTTCATCCGCTCGCCGCCGCGCACGATCTGCGTGAGGTAGGCGTGGCCGCGCTCGTCGAGCAGGTGGCCGTAGCGGAGGTCCAGCACGCCCGCGAAGCTCGTGACGGCCCGCGCGGGCGCCTGCAGGTCGTGCGACGCGACGTACGCGAACTGCTCCAGTTCCTCGTTGCTTCGTTTGAGCTCACGGTTCGCCTGTCGCAGCGCGGCCTCCGCGCGGTCGCGGTCGGTGACGTCACGCATCACGACGACCGCGCCGAGCTGCTCCCCGCCCGACGTGACGATGGGGCCGCCCACGCAGACCATGAGGCGCCGCTCGCCGTCGGGGCGGCGCACGACGATCACCTCGTCCTGCACCCGGCGGCCCTGCCAGGCGCGGTAGAGCGGCACCTCCTCGCGTGGCAGCGGCGTCTCCCCGTCCGGGCGGTACAGCCGGTAGAGTTCCGCCCAGCGTTCGGGCGGGGCGGCGCGCGCGGCGCTGCCGTGGATCTCCTCGCTGGCGGCGTTGAAGGTGGTGAGGCGGCCCTGGGCGTCGCAGGCGACGATGCCCTCCGAGAGGCTGCGCAGCAGCCCCGAGAGGAACGTCCGCTCGTGCTGCACGGCGCGCAGGGCGTCGGCGCGCTCCAGCGCCACCCCGAGGGAGCGGGCGACGGTCTCCAGCAGGGCCCGCTCGGACGAGGTCCAGGCGCGCGGCTCGTACGATCCGACGATCAGCACGCCGCGCGCCTCGCCGCCCACGAGGACCGGCAGGCTCGCGGTCGCGCGGATGAGGGTGAGGTCGTGCGCGGCGGACGGCACGGTGTTCGGGTCGTAGCGCTCCTGGTAGTACGCCTCGTGCGTGTCGAAGGGGCGGTCCAGGTTCGGGTTGAGGCCGCGCGGCAGGCCGCCGCGCAGCGTGTCGAGCAGGCGGGGGTTCCGGAAGACGCCGCGGTGCGAGCGCAGCGCCCAGCGCTCGCCGGCGGGCTCGTAGTAGGTGCTGGCGCTGCCCGGCAGGAGCCCCACGAGGATCTCCTGCGCGCGGCCCACCAGCCGCGCGGGGTCCGCCTCGGCCGCGAAGTCGCGCGAGAGGTCCGCGAAGGCCTCCAGGGCGCGGTTGCGCAGGTCGAGCTCGGCGGTGCGTTCGCGGACGCGCGCCTCCAGGGTGGTGTTGAGCTCGCGGGCCTCGTGGTAGAGCTGCGCGTTCTCCAGCGCGAGCGCGGCGCGGTTGGCGAGTTCGCGCGCGGCGGGCAGGTCGCCTTCGCCGTACGTGCGGCCCGACTCGGCGAAGCAGAGGTTGAGGAGCCCGATGGGCCGTCCGTGCGCGACGAGCGGCACGGCCAGCATGGAGCGCAGGCGCAGGCGGTCCATGACGTCCTGCCAGCCCTCGGGGAGCGGACCGACGCTCGCGAGCAACCCGGGCAGGTCGGGCACGTGCAGCGTCTCGCCGTCACGGAAGGCGCGCCCGATGCCCGCCTCGTCGTCCACGCGGGCAGGGAAGGCCCCGATGACCCTCCGTGCGTACTCCACCTTCTCGTGATCGCGGTGCTGCACCGCGACGGGCGTGAGGACGCCCTCCGCGTCCGGGAGGTAGACGACGCACCAGTCGGCGATCCGCGGCACGGCCAGCCGGGCGAGCCGCGTGAGGGTCTGGGTGACGTCGAGGTTCCGCGCGAGCGTCTCGCCCGCGTCGGCGAGGAGCGTGAGGCGTTCCTCGTCGCGCTTGCGGGCCGTGACGTCGGCGGTGACGCCGAGGAGCCGCAGGGCCCGGCCCTGCTCGTCCCGTTCGACGTGCACGCGGTGCTCCGTCCAGATCTTGCGTCCGTCCGCGCGGAAGTAGCGGTGCTCCACCCGCAGTTGCTCCGGCCCACCGTCGCGCAGGACATCCTCGAAGTCGCGCGTGACGCGGCCCCGGTCCTCCTCGTGGACGCGCCCGGCGAAGCTGGCGAAGGGCGCGTCCGCGTCGTCGACGTCCAGCAGGCGGGCCGCCTCGGGCGTGCGGGTCGTGCGTCCGCTCCCGACGTCGTAGGTCCAGACGCCCAGCCCGCCCGCCTGCAGGGTGAGGTGCAGTTTCGCCTCGGAGTCACGGCGGTCGTGAACGTCGGTCGCGACGCCGAGCCACTCGTCCTGCCCGAAGGGACGCACGCTGACGTGCTGCCAGCGGTACGAGCCGTCCTGACGTCTGAAGCGCGCGTCGAGCTCGTAGGGGCGGCGGTCCGCGCGTGCCTCGGCGCGTACCCTGCGGACCCGCTCGAGGTCGTCGGGGTGGAGCGCGCCCTCCCAGGCCTCTCGCGGCAGGACGGCGGGCAGGCCGGTGTACTCGCTCCAGGTGCGGTTGAAGTGCAGGACGTCCTCGTGGTCGCGTGCGGTCCACATCAGGGTGGGGGAGGCGTCGAGGACGTCACGCAGACGGGCGTGGGCGGCGCGTTCGTCGTGCAGGGCGCTTCCGGTGCGGTGCTCGACGAGCTTGAGCGCGTGGATGTCGTGCAGGGTGCACACGACCCGCGCTCCGTGGGCGCCGCGAGGTCGGCTCTGCAGGCACTGCCAGCGGTACCCTCCGGGCGTGAGGAGGCGCAGTTCGTGCTCCACGGGACGGCCGTCCGGGTCGACCCAGGCGGGCGGCGCGCCGGGCACGGGACGATCGTCGGGGTGCACGAGGGTCAGAAAGCCGCGCCCGAGCAGCTCGTCGAGGGGTCGGTCGGTGAGGGTCCGGAGGGCGGGGTTGACGTGGAGGACGGCGCCGGTCGGGTCGCTGACGAGGGCGGGCAGGGGAAGGTCGTCGAGCAGGTCGAGGGCGTCCGAGGGCAGCGGCTCGGGCACGTCGCCATGCTAACGAAAGCTAAACGCCGGATTGTGGATATGGTGACTTCGTGAGACGTCTCTGAACGCCCTGCGCGTCGGGGGGACGTGGATATCGCCGGGCCTCTGCTCCGGCCACGCACGGACCCGGAGCGTCGGACGCCTCGGGGGACGCCCGCGCTTTGCCTATACTTCACACATGGCTCACGTGCTTCTGACCGGTGGACGGGCGCCCGCCACGCTGGAGCTCGCGCGTCTGTTCGGACGTGCGGGTCACGCCGTGACCGTCGCGGATCCCTGGCGCTGGCACGTCTGCCGGGTGTCACGACACGTGAAGCGCAGCGTGCGCCTTCCCTCCCCCCGACGTCACTTCCCGGGCTTCTCCCGCGCCCTCCTCGACCTCGTCCGGAGCGCGCACGTGGACCTGCTCGTGCCCACCTGCGAGGAGGTGTTCTGGGTCGCGCGGGCCGCGCCCGAACTGCGGGCGTACACGCGGGTCCTCACGCCCGACCTCGCGGTCCTCGCGGAGCTGCACCACAAGGGCCGCTTCGCCCACCTCGCGGCCCACCTGGGCCTCGGCGTGCCCGACACGCACCTCCTGACGGCACCCGAGGACCTGCTGCCGTTCATCCGGAACGCGGCCTCGTCCGTGTTCAAACCCGCCTGGTCCCGCTTCGGCGCGCGCACCCTCGTCTCACCTTCACGCGAGACGCTCGCGCGCGTCCACCCGAGCCCCCGGGATCCCTGGGTCGTCCAGGACCGCGTGCACGGGGAGGAACTGTGCGCCTGGGCCGTCATGTCCCGGGGGCGCGTCCGCGCGCTCGCCGTGTACCCCTCGCGGTTCCGCACGGGCCGGGCGAGCGTCCACTTCGACGCCGCCCGGAACGAACGGGTCACCGCGTGGATCGAGCGCTTCGCCCGCGCCACGGGCCTCACCGGGCAGGTGGCCTTCGACTTCGTCGACACGGGTTCGCACGTCGTCGCGCTGGAGTGCAACCCGCGACTCACGAGCGGCATCCACCTCTTCCATGACCAGCCGGAGGTGACGCGGGCCCTCCTCGACCCCGACGCCGTCGAGACCGTCATGCTCGCCCGTCCCGCCCGTCCGCTCATGGTGGCGGCGGGCATGGTCCTCGGCGGGCACCTCGCGACCCGCGAGGGCCGCCGGGCGTTCCGCACGGCCCGCGACGTCCTGTCCGCGTCGGGCGATCCCCTCCCGGCGCTCGCGCAACCCGCGCTCCTCGCCGCGCTCGCCCTGCGCGCCGCGCGCGGTCGCCGTGGCCTGCTCGCCGCGACCACCGCCGACATCGAATGGAACGGTGAGGCGTGAGGGCCCTCGTGACCGGCGCGACCGGTTTTCTGGGCGGGCACCTCGCGCGCGCCCTGCGGGAAGAGGGCTGGGAGGTCACCGCGACAGGTCGGGACCGGGCGCGGGGCGAGGCGCTCGCGCGCGGCGGACTGACCTTCGTGCCCGCCGACCTCGCCGAGGCCGACCTCACATCCCTGCTGGCCCATCAGGACGTGGTGTTCCACGCGGCGGCCCTGTCGAGCCCCTGGGGAAGACGCGTGGACTTCGAACGGTCGAACGTCCTCGCGACCCGCCGCGTCGCCGCGGGCTGCCTCGCGTCGGGCGCGCGTCTCGTGCACGTCAGCACGCCCAGCCTGTACGTCCGCCACGGTGACCGCCTGAACGTCCCGGAGGACGCGCCCCTGCCCCGGCCCGTCAACGACTACGCCGCGAGCAAACGCGCGGCGGAACTGGAGGTTCTGCGGTGCGCGGCGCGCGGTCTGCACGCCGTGATCGTGCGTCCACGCGCGATCTACGGGCCGGGCGACACGGCCATCCTGCCGCGTCTGCTGCGCGCCCTGCGGGCCGGACGTCTGCCCGTCGTGGGGCGAGGCGACAACGTCACCGACCTGACGTACGTGGAGGACGGCGTCCGGGCGCTCGCGCTCGCCGCGCGCGCCGAGGTGCCCTCGGGGCGGGTGTACAACGTCACGAGCGGCGATCCCGTCCCGCTGTGGCCCCTGCTGTTCGACGTGTGCGACGAGCTGGGCCTGCCGCGCCCGGCAGGGCGTCTGCCGCGCGGCGTCGCGCACGCGGCGGCGGCCCTGCTGGAACTCACCGCCCGGCTCACGGGCGGTGAGGAGCCGCGTCTCACCCGCTACGGCGTGAGCGTCCTCTCGTCGAGCGTGACGCTCGACATCACCCGCGCCCGCCGCGAGCTCGGGTACGAGCCGCGCGTCCGCACCGCCGACGGGCTGCGCCGCACCCTCGCCGCGCTGGGGGACGCGTGAAGGTCACGTGGCTGCACGCCGGGTACTGCCTCAACCTGGAGGCGCTCACCCTGCGCGGCGCGCCCGTCCGGGTGGCGCGCTACCCCGCCGGGTTCGCGCTGCTGGAGCACCCCTCGCGCGGGCCGGTCCTCTTCGACACGGGCTACCATCCCCGCTTCTTCGAGGCCACCCGGCGCTTCCCGGCGCGGGCGTACGCGCTCGCCACGCCCGTCGTGGTGCGTCCGGAGGACACCGCGAGCGCGCGGCTCGCGCGG
>NZ_KI912674.1:196-6020 GCF_000519345.1 Deinococcus pimensis DSM 21231 | reverse complement strand
GAGCGGCGCCGCGCCGATCCGCGTGCCGAGACGAACGCGTACATGGGCGCCCGCGCCGCCGAGGACGCCCTGCGGGACGCGGGCCTCGCGTCCGCCGAGGTGGACCTCATCCTCAACGCGAGCGGCACTCAGCAGCAGCCCATTCCGGACGGCGCGGCGCTCGTGCAGGCCGAGCTGGGTCTCGGCGAGACGGGCGTGACGGCCTTCAGCGTGCACGGCACCTGCCTGAGCTTCGTCGCGGCGCTCGACGTCGCGGCGACGTACGTGGCGTCGGGGCGCTACGCGCGGGTGCTGATCGTCACGAGCGAGATCGGCAGCGTGGGCCTCAATCCGCGCGAGCCCGAGAGCGCCACCCTCATCGGGGACGGGGCCGCCGCCGTGATCGTCGGGCGTGCCGGGGACTCAGAGGGCAGCCGGGTGGAGGCGCTGCGCTTCGAGACGTACGCGCACGGCGCCGCGCACACCGAGATCCGCGGCGGCGGGACCTTCCTGCCGCCCGGTCACCCCGCGAGCTCGGCGGAGGACTTCACCTTCCACATGGACGGACCGAAGGTGCTGCGGCTCGCGCGGGCGTACGCGCCGGGCTTCCTGGAACGCCTCCGTCCGGGTCTGTCGTCGTCCCTCGCGGGCGTGGACGTGGTGGTGCCGCACCAGGCGAGCCTCGTGGGGCTCAGGCTCCTCTCGCGCTTCGGCTGGCCCGACGAGGCGGTCGTGAGCACCCTCGCGGAGCTCGGGAACTGCGTGGCCGCGTCTATCCCGCTGACCCTGCACCACGCCGTGAGGACCGGACGTCTGCGGCGCGGCCAGCGGGTCCTGCTGGTCGGGACGGGCGCGGGCTTCTCCATCGGCGGGGCGGTGCTGACGTATTGAAGCCCAGAGGGGAGGTCAGGATGTCTGTCCCGCGAACTCGCGTATTGCTGTTCCTGCGAGAAGTGCAAATCAAAACACGATACTTCTGAGTTCGATACTTTGAAGTATCGCTCGTGTTCGGACCCAAGTTCTGCTCGTGATTCTCCTGCCTACGCCAACACCGCTATGGCGGCCCGCGTCACGGGCTGGGACGATGAGCGCATGCCCGAGTTCCAGCTGCGCGACCTGAAGCGCCCCGACGACTACCCCGCCCTGGCCGAGGTCCGCAACGCCAGCGACCCCGCCTACCCCGTGACGCCCGAGTTGCTCGCCCACGAGGACGCGCACGCGGACCCGGCGCTCTACCGGGCCCAGGTCGTCGCCGAGGCGGACGGGCGGGTCGTGGCGTTCGGCGCCGTGGGTCACGACGCGTTCTCCTTCGAGCCGTGGCGCTACTGGGGGACCATCCACGTCCACCCGGACTTCCGGGGGCGCGGCATCGGAGGGGCCCTCTACGACGAGCTGACGCGTCGGCTGCGCGAGCGGGACGCGCGGGAGATCCGCACGGGGATCACGGACCGTCCGCAGGACGCGGCGGGACGCGCGTTCCTGGAGTCCCGGGGCTTCCGGCCCGCCTGGGAGCGGTACGAGTCGCGCCTCCACACGGACGCCGCGAACCTCGGCACGTTCGACGCGCTCCTGGCTTCGGTCCGCGCGGCGGGGATCGAGCTGAGGTCGCTGGCGGACCTGCTGGGCGACGACTCCCACGAGCGCCGGCTGTACGAGCTCGAATGGACGCTCTTTCAGGACGTGCCGCTCGGCACGCCCGTGACGAAGCGTCCGTACGAGCAGTGGAGACGCGAGGAGCTCGAGGATCCCACGCTGCGTCCCGACCTGTCGTTCGTGGCGATCGATCCTCACCGCGAGGACGATCGGACGGGCCTGTTCGTCGGGTACAGCACGCTGTCCTTCAACGAGGCGGGCGGCTTCGCGATGATCGGCATGACGGGCGTCCTGCGCGCGTACCGGGGGCGCGGGATCGCCAAGGCCCTCAAGGTGGAGGCGATGCGGGCGCTCGCCGCCGCGGGCGGCGGGGAGATCCGGACGTTCAACGACCCGCCGAACACGGCGATGATCGGCATGAACCGAGCGCTGGGCTTCGAGCGGACCACCACGCGCTACAGGTACGAGCTCCGGCTGGACGGGGCCGGTTCCTGAATCCGGGTGGGGTCACGCGCCCCATCTCTCTCGTGAGCATCTTTAGAATCGAACTTCTTTGGAGTCGAGTTCGGGTAAGGTGGGTCCGTGACCCTCGTTCCTCGCCAGGCTCCCCTCGATCTCGCCGGACGGACCGACGAGCACGTCCGCGTCACGGCCGTCCGCGCCGCCACCGAGTACGACGCGGACACCCTCGTCGTGATCCTGCACGCCTACCTGCGCACCGCGAGCGGCAAGGCCGCCCGCACGAGCGGTCACACGCTCGTCGCCTACGAGCACGCCGCGCGCCGCTTCGTCCCCTGGGCGCGCGATCACGGCGTCACCCTGCTGCGGCCGGGGCGGCGGGTGGGCGGCCTGTACCTCAACCACCTCCAGACCCTCGAACTCGTGGAGCACAACCGCAGGCAGCGCACCACCCGCGTGCGCCGTCTCGCGCCGCGCACGGTGCAGAAGCACGTCGCGGGCGTCCGGGCGTTCTACCGCGCCCTGCAGTGGGCCGACGCGACCGACGCCAATCCCTTCCAGGACGTCCGCCCACCCAAGGACCCCACGCCGCCCATCGTGGCGCGACCGCCCTACCGTCAGGAGATCGACGCGGTCCTGCCGCACTGCGATCCGCACGAGACCGTGCTGCTGCTGCTGTGCGCCCACGCGGGCCTGCGTGTCGGGGAGGCGCTCTCGCTGCGGTGGGGTGACGTGGAGGGGCGCTACGTGAGCGTCCTCGGCAAGGGCTCGAAGCGGCGCCGGGTGCCGGTCAGCGACCGCCTCGCGCGCGCCCTCGCCGTGCTGGAGCGCAGTGAGGACGCGTCCGCGTCGGTGCTGCCCTACGCCAACTACGGCGTGGCGGCGTGGCGACTGCGCAAACGCTTCCGCCAGGCGGGCGGGCGCTTCAACGGCTTCCACCGGGCGCGCAAGCACGCTGGAACGCGGCTCTATCAGGCCGTGCGGGACTTCACGCGCGTCAGCCTGTTCCTGGGACACGCGAGCGAGGTCACGACGCGCGCGTACGTGGAGGTCGAGGATCACGACGTGGCCGACTTCGTGCGCGGCTTCTGACCCACGCGTGAAAGGGGCGTTCACGTGCCTGTCACGACACCACGCGCCGCTTCACGTGAGCTTCACGGCGCCCGTCCTATGCTTGCCTCAGGTCAGCGGGATCCGACGTGAGCAAGGGGAGGGGCGTCGGGTTCCGCTGAACCTTTTTTGGTGGTGGCCTCGCGGAAGGTTCACCGCGTCTTGGCCCTGATCGTCACACCGCTTGACTTTCGGTTTAGACAGGACTAAAAGCGAGGGATGGCGCCCCCGATCTCGCACGCGATGGAGGACTACCTCAAGCAGCTCTACCTCCTCGGTCAGCACGGCCGCGTCAGCACCCAGGCACTCGCGGACAGCCTCGGCGTCAGCGCGCCAAGCACCACGAACATGCTGAGGCGACTCGCCGAACTCGGCCTCGTCACGCACCAGCCCTACCAGGGCGCCGCCCTCTCCCCGGAGGGTGAACGGGTCGCGCTGGAGATCCTGCGTCACCACCGCCTGCTCGAGCTCTACCTGCACCGCGCGCTCGGCTACCCCCTCGACGAGGTGCACGACGAGGCAGAACGCCTCGAACACGTCATCAGCGAGGCCTTCGAGGACCGCATCGCCGAATGGCTCGGCCATCCCGACTTCGACCCGCACGGCGACCCCATCCCCGCCAAGAACGGCGACCTGCCCGCGCGGGACACGCGGCCCCTCACCACGCTGCGTCCCGGCGCCCTCGCGCGGATCGAGCGGGTCCCCGGCGAGACGACGGTGCTGCGCGCCCTCATGGAGCGCGGCCTCACGCCCGGCGCGCTCGTGAGGCTCGTCAGGCGCGAGGAGGAACTCGGAACGGTCACCGTCCACGTCGCCGAACAGGACCGGACGCTCGGCATGACGGTCGCCGAGCGCGTCCTCGTCACCGAGGAGGTGCCCGCGTGAGCCGCACCTCGAACGAGGACGCGGCCCGGCCCGCCACGCTCGACGAACGCATGAACGCCCGCGCGGAGGCGGTCCTCTCGCGCAGCAGCGACCGGCGCGGCCTCGCCCGGCTCCTGCCGTTCCTCGGGCCCGCCTTCGTCGCGTCCGTCGCGTACATGGACCCCGGCAACTTCGCCACCAACATCCAGGGCGGCGCGCAGTTCGGGTACCTGCTGCTGTGGGTCGTCCTCGGCGCGAGCCTCATGGCGATGCTCGTGCAGACCCTCACCAGCAAGCTCGGGCTCGCCACCGGCAGGAACCTCGCGGAGCACATCCGCGACCGCTGGCCCCGGCCCGTCGTGTGGTTCTACTGGGCGCAGGCGGAGATCGTCGCGATCGCCACGGACCTCGCCGAGTTCCTCGGCGCGGCCCTCGCGTTCAGCCTGCTGTTCGGCATGCCGCTCATCTGGGGCGCGGTCCTCACGGGCGTCGTCACGTTCTCCATCCTGGCCCTGCAGAACCGCGGGTTCCGGCCCATCGAGATCGTCATCAGCGCCTTCGTCGGGGTGATCGCGCTCGCGTACGTCGTGCAGGTGGTGCTCTCCAGGCCCGGCCCGGAACTCCTCGGCGGGTTCGTGCCGCGCTTCGAGGGAACGGACAGCGTGTACCTCGCCGTCGGCATCATCGGCGCGACGGTCATGCCGCACGTGATCTACCTGCACAGCGCCCTCACGCAGAACCGCGTCACCGCCGCCACGGACGAGCAGAAACTGCGGCTCGCCCGCTTCAACCGCGCCGACGTCCTCATCGCCATGACCGTCGCGGCCCTCATCAACCTGAGCATGCTCGCGTCCGCCGCGGCGGCCTTCCACGCGAGCGGCAGGTCCGACGTCGCCGACCTCACGGTGGCCTACCGGACCCTCACGCCCCTGCTGGGCGGCGCGGCCGCCGCGGCCTTCGCGCTCGCCCTGCTCGCGTCGGGCCTGTCGAGCAGCACGGTCGGCACGATGGCCGGGCAGGTCGTGATGCAGGGCTTCGTGGGCTTCCGCATCCCCCTGATCGTGCGCCGCCTCGTGACGATGGTGCCCGCCTTCGCGGTGATCCTCGCGGGTCTCGATCCCACCGCGACGCTCGTGCTGTCGCAGGTCGTGCTGTCCTTCGGCATCCCGTTCGCGCTCGTGCCGGTGCTGCTGTTCACCGCGCGGCGCGACGTCATGGGCGTGCTCGTCAACCACAAGGCCGTCACGGCCATCGGCTGGCTCATCGCGGCGCTCGTGATCGGCCTCAACGTGTACCTGCTCGTCCGGACGTTCCTGGGCTGAGGGTTCAGGGGTGGCGCGACGACACCGTGATCGCGAGCGCCACGCCGCCCAGCGTGAGCGCGAGCGCCACCGCCAGCCAGGACGTGTCGCGTGAACGCCGCGGCCCGACGCGTCCGAGCGGGTCACGCAGACCACGCGGGGCGCGCCAGGCCAGCAGTTGCAGCGCCGTCCCGACCACCACGAACGGCGTGCAGACCAGCGCGAGGCCATGCAGCGACGCGTCGGGCCACACCACCGTGAACGCCACGAAGCCCGGAAGACCCCAGACGGCGCCGCGGCGGCCCAGCGCGAGCGTCACGGCGGCCAGCACGACCGAGCTCAGAACCAGGGGAAGCCACCACGTGGGAAGGAGCGTCACGCGAGGCACCCTAACATCACCACGTGCGAGCTTGATCAGCGGAACCTGAGAAGGCTAGGACGGGGACGGCGCGCCCAGCGCGCCCGCCTCGTGCGGCAGGCCCGCCGCCTCGTAGGCGGCGCGGGCGTCGGCGAGGTAG
>NZ_KI912674.1:0-96 GCF_000519345.1 Deinococcus pimensis DSM 21231 | reverse complement strand
GGGCGCGCGCGGCGGCGCGGTGCAGCAGTCGGCGCAGGGTGGCGGGCGCGTCGAGCTCGGCGGCCTCACGGACGAGGTCGTGGCTGAACCGCTCGC
>NZ_KI912673.1:100093-106901 GCF_000519345.1 Deinococcus pimensis DSM 21231 | reverse complement strand
GCGAGCGGCTCCTCACGTCGGACACGCCCTGACGCCCCGGACCCCGCCGCCGGGCCCGTCAACGCTGGTAACGGCCGTAGTGCGCCTCGGCGTCCCCCTTGACGTTCTGGAGGACCATTTGGTCCTGCCCGTTCGAGGTCGTCTCGAACCGGAAGACCCACGTTTCCGGGTTGATCTGCGTGGTGTTCCAGCTGTTCGACGGGGAGCAGGTGTACCCCTTGTTCACTCCCTCGGAGGGACGGTAGGTGAGCCGATCACCCTCGATCGTCACGCTGCCCTTCTCGTGGATGAAGAGCTTCGAGGTGCAGCCGTAGGTGGTCAGGGACAGCAACCGCGTGCGTTCGTACCGTCCGTTCCCGCTGAAGGTGACGATCTCGCTCGCGCCGCTCGAGTCCATCCAACGGTCGCTGGCCGGATCATAGTAGTCGACGCTGGACAGCGTGCCGTACAGCCAGCTGCCGAGCATCACGGAGGGCAGAACCGACCCGCCCGGGGTGCCCGCGGGTTGATCCGGCGTGGTCGTCGCGGCGCCGCAGGCGGCGAGGGAGAACGAGAGACCCAGGGCGATCATCGTACGTGTGAGCATGGTGGACTCCTTGTCGAGTCAGCCGAACACCCGGTGGACGTTCACGACTGAACCGTGACCGCACGGTAGGCACACACGTCTGATTGCGCCGTGATTCGGAGGCGCGGTCACCCCGGCGGACGTCGACCCGCGCGGACGCGGGACGGTTCGCCGCGTGGAGCGCTCGCGAAGGCGCGGAGCGTCAGCGTGCCGGAGGGACGCCCGGCGACGTCACGACCTCGAACGCCTCCCGCGCCTCGGCGGCGCCGCGCGTGTCCCCCTCACCTTCGAGCAGGTCCGCCGCGAGGAGGTAGAAGCGGGCGGCGTCCCCGAGCAGGTACTGGTCGCGCGCCTCACGTGCCGCGCGCAGGTAGGCCCGCGCGGCCAGGTCCGGCTTTCCACCGTCGAGCCAGTGCCGCGCGACGCGCGCGGCGTGACCGTCACGGTCCTCCAGCGTCCGCGCGGCCGCGCGGTGCAGCAGCCCGCGCACACTCGCGGGAATGCCCGCGTGCACCGCCTCGTACACGAGGTCGTGGGTGAAGCGGTGGCCGCTAAGCACCTGCGCCGCCTCCAGTTCCTCCCACGCGCGGGCGATGTCGAGCAGGGACGCGCCGAGCATGCCCGCGACGCCCTCGGGGTCGAAGTCGCTCTGCAGCACCGCCGCCGCGCGGGCCGTCTGCAGGGCGGGCGGCGAGAGACGTTCCAGACGCCGACCGATCAGCGTGGAGAGCTTCTCCGGCAGGGGCAGCTGTTCGGGCGGTGTGCCGTGCAGCTGCCCGGCCTCGAGGAGCAGTTTCACGGTTTCGAGCAGGAAGTGCGGGTTGCCCGCGCAGTGCCGCCAGAGCCGCGCGCGGAGCGTCGGGTCGGCGGGCACGCCGACGTCGGTCATCAACTGGTCCGCGGCGCGGTCCTCCATCGGTTCGAGGTCGATCAGCACGGCGATGCCCAGCTCGACCGTCTGCCGGACGAGCGCCTCGGCCTCGGGCGGCAGCTCGCCACGGCGGAACGTCGCGAGCAGGCGCGGCATGCCGCCCGGCTGTCCCAGCGGGAAGGACGTGCCGAACATGTACATGCCCATCTGGTTGGTGTGGTCGTCGAAGAACTGCCAGTCGTCGCAGATGTTGGACAGCAGCCCCTCGTGGACCTTGATCGTCCAGATCATGTGCGCTTCACGGAACCGCAGCAGGTCCTCGTCGTTCGTGATGGGGGCGGGGCGCTCCTCGGGCGGCAGGAGTTCCGGCACGAGCCGCGACTCCTCGCGCAGCACCCACGGATCGAGCTGCTGGGTGAGCTCGGGCCGTCGGGCGGTGTTGATGCGGGTCATGCGGGAGAGCGTCGCCCAGGGCTGCACGCGGTCGCCGGGACGCCCGGCGTACACGATGTACCCACCCTTGCTGCCCGCGAAGTCCAGCGCGAGCCGCGTCTTGCCCGAGCCGGGCTCGCCGCTGATGAAGATCCACTGACCGGCCGCCCAGGCGGCCTCCAGCCGCGCCCATTCGCGCTCACGTCCCACGAGGTGCGGGGGGCGCAGCACCTCGAGCGGCAGGACCGTGCGGGCGGTGGGCGTCACGGGCACCGAACCCCGGTCGATGTTCTGCGCCAGCGCGACCGTCTCGGGCAGAGGTTCCGTGCGCAGTTCCCGGCGCAGCACCTCCTTGCAGCGGTGGTAGGCGCGCAGCGCGGCCGGACGGTCCCCCGCGAGGTAGTGCAGGCGCATCAGGCGCCGCCACGCGTCCTCGGAGATGGGATCGAGGTCGAGCAGCGCGCGCGCGTGCGGCAGCGCCCGCGAGTACTCGCCGCTTCGTTCCAGCCGATCGATCTCCGCGCGCAGCGCGAGGCCGCGCCATTCGGTCAGGCGTTCGCGTTCCGCGTTGATCCAGTCGTCGAGGTCGGGCAGGTCGTCGTACCTGAGCCCGGCGAGGAAATCACCGCTCAACGCGAGCAGGTCCGCCGTCCGGCCGCGCGCGACGTGCTCACGCGCCGTCGTCAGGTCCACCGTCACTTCCTCGGTGAGGTCGAGCAGGTCCGCGCCGACGATGAGGTCCGTGCCGACGAGGAGACGGAGCTTGCGCAGCAGTTGCGAGAGGTTGTTCCGGGCGGTCGGCTCGGGAGAGTCGGGCCACAGCAGACCCGCGAGTCGTGAGCGGGAGGTGGCGCCTTCGAGCGCGAGGTACGCCAGGAGCGCGGCGAGTTTCCGTTCCGGCCGCCCCTCCTGACCGAGCGGTCCGCTCAGGAGGGGCGGGCCGAGCAGCTGGACACGCCAAGACGCTGACTTCATAGGTCGTCGTCCTCACTGTAAACCAAACGGAACGGCCCTGGCGTCCCGTCGCCGTTCCAACCCACGGGCCGTGAGAGACGTGTCGAGCGGTGGTGACGGCCGCGATCAGGGTGCAATCATCGAGGTTCGCGTACGCTCCTCGAAAGGAGGTGGGCCTCATGACCTCGCAGGAGCACATCGGACCCGTCGGTCAGGGCGAGCACGTCCTGTACCTGCTTCGCGTGTGGTACGAGTACGACGGGGACCGTCCGGTGTGGAGGGCGTCCCTGAAAGGTCCGCACGACGAGCGGCGGCGCTTCTTCACGTCCCGGGACGCGCTCCTGAGGTACCTCGGCGAGCGCCTCGACCCGGAGGGCTGACCCGGCCTCCCGCCGCTCACGCGGCTCCGTCCTGCGCGTGCGTCGCGGCGCGACAGGCGTCACTACGTCGTTCAGGGCAGCTTCGACTCGTTGAGGCGGATCGCGGACGAAGGAGCGGCCGCTCTCCCCGGCGGTCGCCCGGATTGCCCGAACCGGGCGCTCGGGAGGTATTTTTCGACCATGACGAACCCACCACACCCGGATCCCCAGCACGAAGGCGCCCCATGCCGAAAGGTCGCGGAGGGCACGGAACGCTTCGAGACGCGCACGGACGGCGCGTCCTTCGTGGACCACTCCGCGCGTGGCGAGGTGGTCTGGGCGGAAGAGGCGGGCTTGACGTGCCTCGCGTGGAACCGGCGGCAGGGCGCGCGGAAACGAGTCACGCAGGACACGAAGGGCGCGCACTTCCTGTTCGACCCGCTCCCGCCGATGACGTTCGCGGCGCTGGAGGCGCTCCTGTCGGAGTTCTCACCCGGCTGCCGGGTCGGGCGGTTCCGGCTGGGGCCGGGGAGGCCCGCGTGACGGAGCTCGGCGTGGTCGTGACGGCCGGGCTGGGTGCCGCGGCCGCGTTCGGCGCGGGGGACTTCAGCGGGGGGATCGCCACGAAACGCGACCCGGTCGTGCGGGTCGTGGCGCTCGCGCACCTGCTGTCGCTCGCGCTGTTCGTGCTGCTGGCCCTCGTCACGGGTGAGGCCACGCCCAGAGGGGTCGACCTCATGTGGGGCGCGCTGGCCGGGCTGGGCGGCGTGGTGGGGCTGGGCGCGCTGTACCGGGGGCTGGCGCTCGGCCCGATGGGCACGGTCGCCGCGACGAGCGCGGTGCTCGCGGCGGCCCTGCCGGTCCTGGTGAGCGTGCTGCTCGGCGGGAGGCTGGGCCCGGTGGCGCTGCTGGGCATGGCGTTGGCGCTCCTGGGGGTCACGCTGCTCAGCCGCTCGCCCACCGAGGGTCGCGGCGGCCTGGGGCTGGCGGTGCTCGCGGGGGTGGGGTTCGGGGTGTTCTTCGTGATGCTCGGGCAGACGCGGGCGGGATCGGTGTTCTGGCCGCTGGTGCTGGCACGCGTGGTGTCGGGAGGGGTGACGCTGCTGCTCACTCTGCGCGGACCCGGGTTACGTCCGAGGGCGGCAGGACCGATCGCGGGATCGTCCGTGCTGGACGCGCTGGGGAACGTGCTGTTCGTGGTGGCGGCGCAGACGGGACGGCTAGCGGAGGCGAGCGTGCTGTCCAACGTGTACCCGGCGTTCACGGTGCTGCTGGCGCTGGTGGTGCTGCGCGAACGGCTGCGGCCGGATCAGTGGTGGGGCCTGGGGGTGACGTTGCTGGCGGTGCCGCTCATCGCGGCGCGGGCGTAGGCGAGGGCCGTGGCGCCATGACGCCGCGAACGCGAAGGGCACGACGCCGCGACGTCGGAGCCCGAGCACGCTCGTGATGGTCGCGGCGGGCCGCGCGGCCGCGCCTGATCCGCGTCGAGGGTCTTGCCGGCCCACGGGAACACCCACGCGATCGGGACTCAGAAGCGGTCGATCACGCTGACGCCCACACCCGCGAAGGCGTCCATGGTCACGAGCGCGTCGATGCCTTCCTCCAGCGTGAGGCGTCGCCCGATCAGCGCCTCGGGACGCAACCGCCCCGCCTCGATCATGCCCAGCATCTGCGGGTACGCGTGCGCCGCCATGCCGTGACTGCCGAGGATCTCGAGTTCCCGGGCGATCACGAGGTCCATCGGCAGTGCCGGACGGCTCTGGTCCCCGAGCAGCAGGCCCACCTGCACGTGACGGCCGCGGCGGCGCAGATTCGCGACGGAGTCGAACGCGGTGCGTGGGTGACCGAGCGCGTCGATGGAGACGTGCGCGCCGCCGCCCGTGTGATCGAACACCGCCCGGACGGTGTCCTGTGTGGCGCGCGCGTTGATCGTCACTTCCGCGCCGAGCGCGCGGGCCCGCTCCAGCTTGTCGTCGTCGATGTCCACGGCGACGACGCGCGCGCCGAGCGCGTGGCCGATCATCACGGCGGACAGTCCCACGCCGCCGCAGCCGTGCACCGTCAGCCACTCGCCGCCCCGCACGCGGCCCTGCTGGACGACCGCGCGGAAGGACGTGGCGAAGCGGCAGCCGAGACTCGCGGCGGTCACGAAGGACATGCTGTCGGGGAGCCGGACGAGGTTGTGGTCGGCGTGGTGGATGCCGACGAGTTGCGCGAACGAGCCCCAGTGCGTGAAGCCCGGCTGGAACTGTCGTTCGCAGACCTGCGGGTGTCCGGCGTGGCATTCGCCGCAGTGACCGCACCCGCAGACGAAGGGGAGGGTGACGCGGTCCCCTTCGTGCCAGCGTCGTACGTTGGGGCCGATCGCGACGATCGTCCCGGCGATTTCGTGTCCGGGGACGTGCGGGAGGCGGATGTCCGGGTCGTGTCCCATCCAGCCGTGCCAGTCGCTGCGGCACACGCCGGTCGCGCCGACCCGCAGGACCACGCCGTCAGGGTCGGGGGTGACGTCGGGCACCTCGTGAAGTTCCGGGCGTTGGGCGAACTGTTCGTAGAGGACGGCGCGCATGCGGTTCATCGTAGTTCAGGGGCGCGCGATAGGATGAGGCGGTCATGCGCAACGAATCCTCTTGGCGGCTGGAGGTGCTCGGTCAGGTCCGCCTCGTCCACACGGACGGACGTGCCGTTCGTCTGGACGGCACCACGCTCGCCCTCGTGACGTACGTCGCGCTCGAAGGCCCCACCGCCCGTTCGCGGCTCGCGGGCCTGCTGTGGCCCGACACGGTCGAGAGCGCCGCCCGGAACAACCTCGTGCACGTCATCCGTCGGCTCGCACGCAGCTGCGGTGAACCGGTCCTCCGGACCGCCGACGTCGTCGGCCTGACGGACGACGTGCGGGTCGACGCGCGGGAACTGGACGAGCGCACCCCGACGGACATGCCGCTCGGCGCGCTGCTCGAGAACGTCGAGTTCGACGCCCATCCCGACCTTTCGGACTGGCTGCTCGCGTGGCGTGAACGGCTCGACGATCAGCGCGCCGATCACCTCGCCCGCTGGGCCGCGACGTACGAGCAGGACGGCGACCTCACGCTCGCGACGCGCGCGGCGCAGCGCCTGCTCGATCTCAATCCCGTGTCGGAGGACGCCTATCGGCGTCTGATGCGGCTGCACTACCTCGACGGGGATCGCGGCGCGGCCCTCGCGGCCTTCGAACGCTGCAAGGACATGCTCCGCCGTGAGTTCGGCAGCGAACCCCTTCCCGAGACGCTTCACCTCGCGCGGGAGGTGGAGCGTGGGGAGGCGTCCGTCACGGCGCGTGACGCGCGCGTCGCGATGCCGCTGTCAGTGCTGCGTCCGCCGAGCCTCGTCGGACGTGACGCGGAATGGCGCGACCTGCACGCCGCGTGGACGGCCGGGCAGGTCATCGTGCTCCTGGGTGAGGGCGGGGTGGGCAAGTCGCGGCTCGCGCGGGACTTCGCGAACACCATGGGGGAGGTGATGCCCCTCGAGGGGCGGCCGGGGGACGCGTCCGTTCCGTACCTGACGCTGACGCGCGGCGTGCGGCGCGTGCTGGCCCGCACCCCCGACCTGCCGCTCGAACCGTGGATGCGCGCGGCCCTCGCGCCC
>NZ_KI912673.1:85908-99993 GCF_000519345.1 Deinococcus pimensis DSM 21231 | reverse complement strand
GACGACGCGCAGGCCGCGCCGTGGCTGGTTCGCGCGGCGGACGCGGCGCGCCTTCAGGGACGACTGCGCGAGGCGACCGCGTTTCGTGAACGCGCCGCGGACCTGTACGAGACGCTCGGCGCGAACGACGACGCCTTCGACGCGGTCTCCACGGCCGCGCATCACCTCGTGGAGCTCGCGCTGCCCGGCGACCTGACGCGGCTGTGCGACCGTCTCGCGCGGCTGGCGCGCACGCCACGGCAACGCGCCCGCGCGTACGAGGCGCGCCTGCACCTGCTGTACGAACAGTCCGACTGGGCGGCGCTGCGGCAGCTGTCCGAGACGACGCTCGCGCACGCGTCCGCGCTCGGCGACACGAACCTGCTCCTGATCTGCCATGACGCGCTCGCCATGCTCGCCATCTTCGAAGGGCATCACGACGACGCGGCGTCGCACCTCGCGCGACTCGACGAGTTCAGCGTCACGCTGGACCGGCCGTTGCTGCGCGCCACCACCCGCTACGGTCAGGGCTGGGTGATGGGCTACACCGACCCTCGCTCCGCGGTGGAGCTGCTCGAAGCGTCCGTCACGCTGTCCGAACACGCGGGCGGTCACCCGCTCGGGCGCGTTCCGACCCTCGCGAAGCTGACCGAGGTGTGGCGCGAGCACGGTCACGCCCCGAACGCGTACGGCGTCAGCCTGCGCGTACGGGAGGTGCTGGAGCGGTCCGACGTCGCCAGTCACCTCCGTCTGGTCGGCGCGCACGCCCTGTTTCTCGCGCAGCTCCTGACGGGCGAGTACGACGCCGCGCTCGGCACGCTGCGCGGCGCGCTCAAGCTGGACGTTCCACCGCAGGTGTGGTGGCGGAGCGTGCTGCGTCTTGACCTGGCCGAACTGCTCCTCACGCTCGGCGCGCCCCGAGAGGCGCTCGCGGAGCTCGACGCGGTGGACGCACGCGCGGATCTGCACGAGGTGGATCAGCCGCGCCGCCTGCTGCTGCGGGCGCGCACGCTCGTGACGCTCGGACGGCCCGCCGACGCGGCCTTCGACGAGGCCCTCGCGCGTCCCTTCACGATCCGGCACGCGTACGTGCACGCGCGGCTGCTGATCGCCCGCGCGGCCACCCTCCCGCTCGCGCGGGCGACGCGTCCGCTCGAGGAAGCGCTCGAGATCGCGCGCGCGGCGAACCTAGGCGGGGTCCGCATCGAGGCGCTCGTCGCGCTCGCGCAGGCGCACCTGACGCTCGGGCAGCCGGAGCTCGCGAGGACACACGGCGCGCAGGCCGTCGCGCTGAGCGAAACGTTCACGTCCGACGTACCGACCTTCGACGTCTGGGCCACGCACGCGGCGGCGCTGAACGCCACCGGGGACCCCGGGGTCACGGCCGCCCGGGAGCGCGCGCGGCTCCTGCGGCAGGACGCCGAGCGGCGCGTCCCGTCCGGCTACCGGCTCACCGGCAACTCGACCCGTTGAAGGGCGGCCAAGGCGGGCCGGAACACGCCGCGCGAGCGACCCTCGGCGAGCCCGGCGACGAGGCTCAGGACGGTCAGGGTGAGGGTGCGGGCGCCGGCGACGCCGATCCAGCCGACCACGATGACGAGCAGGCCGAGTCCGGCGGCGCGCGCGTGCGTGCCGAGCGACGGCAACCGGGGCGACCCGACGTTGCCTGGCGCGTTCTTCGACCGCGAGCTGTGGCTCGTGGCGTCCTCCGCTCAGCTTTCGCGTTCCGCCAGACTGAGCAGCCACCGCAGGTAGTCCCCCACGTACGGCTTCGGACCGGGCGTCGTACCCTCGAACGTCCGGAACTGCCGCTCGTACGCCACCACGCGGTGCGCGAGCGCCACGAGCCGCGCATCCTGCCAGCGCGCCCCATGCACGTCGATGCCGAGGGCGTCCTTCGTCTCGCGCCACAGCAGGTCCGGCAGGTCCGGAGTGACCTGCCGCGCCGGGAGGGACGCGCGTGCGTCGTGCGAGGTCCACGCGAGCAGCCACCCGACGTCCAGGAGGGGATGCGCGACGTCGAGCTCGCGCAGGTCGAACCACCGCCCCTGCCCGGCGCTCACGAGGGCGTTCATGGGCTGCGCGTCGCCGTGCGGTATCGGCGCTCAGTGTAGGCCTCCTCGGAGGGTGACCTCGTCTGCCTAACTCGGAGGCGCCCGGCAGGCCGAGGCGTGCCCCGCGTCGCGGACGCTGGACGAACCGCTCGGGGTCACCGCGTCGGCGACGGGGAGGACCCGCCGCGCTTGGTGAGCCGGAACCGAGTGGCGTGGCGCTCAGGAGCGTACGGTGAGTTCAGGGGTCGCCCGTCGTCTCGTGTCCTCCCGGCGGCCCATACGGTCTCGCCCGGTGGTTCGCCGGGGGCAGGAGGACGAGCATGAACGACGACGCGTGGCATCTCGGCAAGGAACCCGACCCGTCGGACAAGATGGAGGCCGAGGGGGACCGCGACGACGTGGATCCGCGCTTCCGGGGGCGCGGCACGCCCGGCTTCGACCCCGCCGACGAGGAGAAGGGCGAGGGGGACTGAAGCGCCCCGCTCGCCTCGCCTCACTCACCCCGGGATGGACGGCACGCTCGCCCGGCGACGTCGGACGCTCCGGGACGGCGCGTCCATCCTCGCGCTCGACGGGTGGGCACGGGCCCCGTCCTGTCTACCTGACGACGCCTCTACCGCCTCACCTTGTGCGCGGTTCAAGCTGAGGCATGACGTACGACTTCACCTGCCCGACCGATCTCGCGGAGCGTCTCGCGGCGCTCAGGCTCGAGCACGACCTGCCCGGTCTCGCGTGGGCGGCCGCGCCCCAAGGCGGGGAGCTCCTCGCGGGCGCGAGCGGCGCTCGGCGCGTGGACCACCCGGACGCGCTGAGCGTGCACGATCCCCTTCATCTGGGGTCCTGCACCAAACCGATGACCGCCACGATGCTCGCCACCCTCGTCCCGGACGTGCTGAGCTGGGACACCCGCGTCGCGGACGTGCTGCCTTCGGGCGCCGTGCACCCGGCGTACCACGACGTCACCCTCACGGACCTGCTGTCGCATCATTCGGGCCTGCCGCCCTTCGAGGAGGACCATCAGTTCGACGGCGCCCCCACGGAAGGCACCACGCGTGAGCGTCGCGACGCCTTCGCCCGCTGGGCGCTCACCTTCGACCCGGTCGGTCCTCGTGGGGCGTACGCGTACTCGAACGCGGGATTCGGCGTGGCCGCCGTCCTCGCGGAGCACGTCACGGGCCGCTCGTGGGAGGACCTGATGCGCGAGCGGGTCTTCGCGCCGCTCGCGCTGGACGGCGCCGGGTTCGGCTGGCCCGCGCTCGCGCGGCCTGACGGGCCGTGGGGACATCAACGCGAGGGGGAGCGGTGGGCGCCGCATGACCCGACGGGCACGTACCACCTGCACGCGGGCATCACGCCCGCCGGGGACGTCCACATGAACATCCTGGAGTTCGCCACGTTCGCCCGCGCGCACCTGCGCGGCCTGCGCGGCACGCCGGGCGTGCTGGACGTCGAGACGTTCAGGCGGCTGCACACGCCCGTCGAGCCCGGCGGCAGGTCCGGGCTGGGGTGGGGCGTCAGCACGTACCGCGAGCGGCGCGCCAGTTCGCACTCGGGCAGCGCGGACACCTTCCTGGCGTTGCTGCTGGTCCTGCCCGACGAGGGGTACGCGTTCGTGGTCGTCACGAACGCCGCCGGGGAAGCGGCGGACGCAGGGACCCGCGCGGCGCTCGCGCAGCTCGTCTCGGAGTTCACGTCCGCCCGTGTCGGCTCCTGACGACGCCCTCACCGTGACGGACGAGCGCGCGGCGGCGTTCCTGACGGACCCGGCCACGCGGGTGTTCGTCGAGCCGTTCCTCGGTCGGGACGCGAGCGTGACGAGCGCTGCCCGCGCGGTGGGCGTGACGGGGAACACGATGCTGTACCGCGTGCGGCAGATGCGCTCGCTGGGGCTGCTGCGTGTCACGCGGGAGGTCCCGAGACGAGGCCGCGCGGTGAGGATGTACCGTGCGGTGGCGGATCGGCTGTTCGTGCCGTACACCGCCACGTCCGCCGTGAACCTGCGGGAGGTGATGCGCCGTGAACGCGCCGCGCATGACGAGCTGCTCCTGGAGGCGCTCCTGAGGGTGATGAGCGGCGTGCACGACGACGCGGCGTGGGGAATGCTGCTGTACCGGTCGGGTGAGGGGGTGTACGCGTACGACGCGGTCCATCCCGAGGAGCCGTGGGAGGCGCGGGGCGCGCAGGACCCGGCGGTGCTGGACTACTCGATGGTCGTGCACGCGCTGTCGCGGGAGGACGCGAAGGCGCTGCAGCGGGAACTGCGGGAGGTGCTCGCCCGGTACCTGAGGGGCGTGAGCGCGCCGGGTGGTGGACGGTACGTGCTGCGGGTCGCGATGGCGCCGCTCGGGTCGGAGCGGGAGAGGTGACGTCCCGTCAGGGAGGCAGGACTCGCGGCGGTGACGGCGGCGTGGACACCTGCCGAAGCATGGGCGTCCCCAGGCCGGGACGAGCAGGGCGACGCGCGCCGCGGCATGACGTCGCCCGTGACTCGAAGCGTCATCGAGCGCTGCGCCGTCACCTCGACCCTGAGCCCGAACAGTGGCTCGAGCCAGCACCCTGGCCGCTCGAATTCATGAGGGTGAGCGTGTGAAGGGCGTCCCACAGGAGGCGCTGTTACACTGGCGGTACCAGCATGCCGCTCCGCACCGTGCACCTCACCAGCGCCGCGCCACCGCACGTGCAGCCTCATCTGCTCACCCTCAACCGCCGCGCCGCCACGCGGTACGGTCGCGCGGCGCAGTCCCTCGCCTCACTCGCCCGGGACCATCTGGGCACGCTCGGGTGGAGTGTCGCGTCGCCCGTGCAGGCGCACCGTCTGCTGAGCGCCGCCGTGGCGGACGAAGGCGTGAGCGCGCGTGCGTACGGCGCGGTCGTTCGTGAGTTCCTCCGCGTGGAGGCCGATCTGGACGCGCTGGAACGCGATGACGTGCCCCGCGTGCGGCAGGTCGCGCGCCTCGCCGCACGGTACCGGGCGCTGCTGCGCGCCGGGAAGCTGGTGGACGGAGCGGAGCTCCTCACCGTCGCCGCGAACAGCATTCCACGGCTGGGGGCGCTCACGCTGCTGGGCTACGTGCGGCTCACGAGGGACGAGCTGCGGCTCCTCGACACCCTCGCGGGTGAAGGGAGCGAGGTGTGGCTGCCCTGGGCGGAGGACGCCCTGTTCGACGAGAACGACCGCGCCGCCGTGTGGCTCGAAACACGCGGCTGGACGGTCGTGCGTGACGAACGCGAACCCGGGGGTGCGGCCGGGGCGTTCCTGGGGCTCGGCGAACGCGCGGCCCCCGCGCGGTCGTGCGCTTCACCCGAGGATGAAGTTCGCGCGGCGCTCGCGGACATCAGGGGACTCCTCACCCGGGGCGTTCCAAGCGAGGACATCGCGCTCGTCACGGTCGACGACGCGGCGTGGGCGCCGCTGGTGGAGGCCGTCGCGTGGGAGTACGCCGTCCCGGTGAGCGTCACCGCGTCCGTACCGCTCGCGGACACCTCCGTGGGATCGTGGTTGGCCCGAGCGCTCGATGTCGTGGAGGGCCGCGTGGATTTCGAGACGGTCGCGCGGCTGCTCGGGCACCCGCTCGATCAGGGCCTCGATCCCACGTCCTGGCGAGCGCTGCGCCGCGAACGGCCTGGCACGTTCGACGCGTGGACGGAGGCGGGGGTGACCCTCGACGGGTTCGTGTGGCCCGAGCAGGACACCCGGGCTGGTGGGCGGGCCCGGCTCCTGGAGCTCCTGAGGGCGCGGGGCATTCGCGCGCGTGCGAGCGAGCGACGGCCGCTCGATCAGGTGGCCCTGGACACCCTGGAGAAGGAACTCATCGTGCTCGCCGAACCCGCGGGAGAGACGCTCTCCCGCGGGGCGCTCATCGAGGAGTTGCGGGCGCTGCTCGCGTTGCTGGCCGTGGCGCCCGAACCGCGGGCGGACGCGGTGGAGCTCGTCACCCCGTACGCCCTGATCGGCGCGCGTGTGCCGCATGTGTTCGCGCTGGGCCTCGCGGAGGGCGCGTGGCCCGCGCCCCTGCACGACGATCCGGTACTCGATTTCGTGGAGCGCGCGCGCCTGAGGCGCGCGGGCGTGCCGCTGGAGGTGCCCGGCAGTCTCGCGCGGCGTGACCTGCTGTCGTTCTGGTCGCTGCTGCGCGCCGCGCCCGAGGCGCTGACGCTGAGCTTCGCGGCGCGTGACGCGCTTGGGAAGGAGACGTTGCCGAGCGCGTACCTCACGCGGCTCGGGGTTCGGATCGAGCCGTACGAGGAGAGCGCCGTGTGCAGCGTGGAGGAAGCCCGCCGGAGCGACCTCGGGAGCGACGAGTCCGCTCCGGACGAGGTGCTGGACTTCGCTCGGGCCGCCTTCGAGGTCGAACGTCGCCGCGAAGCTCACCTCACCTTCGACGAGTACGACGGCCTCACCGGTCTCCCCGTGGACGTGGACGCGCGGGTGTTCTCGGCGAATCAGCTGCGGACGCTGGGCACCTGCACCTTCCGCTGGTGGCTCGCGTACATCCTGCGGATCGAGGCGCAGGGCGAGGACGAGGACGACACGCTCGGGCTGGGACAGCTGCAGCACGCGGTCCTGCGCCGCCTCGCACGTGAGGCGATCGCGCGAAGGGACGAGGACGCGCGCGAGGTGATGCTGGGCGCGCTCGACCACGCCCTGAGTGAAGCGGAAACCGAACTGGGGTGGCCGCGGACACGCACCTGGGCCCTGCAACGCCCCGAGGTGCGCGCCCGACTCGACCGGCTGCTGCGCGCCCCTGCCTTTCTCGTGCCCGGTGCCCGGATCGAGGCCGCCGAGGTCGAGTTCGAGGGCGTGTGGCAGGGCTTCCGGGTGCGTGGGCAGGTCGACCGGATCGATCGGCTCGGCGGGAAGCTGACGGTGCTGGACTACAAGAGCGGCCGCAGTCGACCGTGGGGCGCGCAGGACACGGACCGCAAACTCAACCTCGACCTGCAACTCCCGATCTACCTGCAGGCGGCGCTCCCGGCCCTGTACCCGCAGGAACCCACGGGCGGCGCGGCGTACCTGTCCTTGAAGACTGCCGAGGTCATCGGCCGCGTCACCCTGAGCGAGGCGGCCTTCGAAGCGTTCGCGGCGCGTACCCGCCGGGCGCTGGAGACGGGCGCGTTCGTGCCGAGCCCGGACGCCGCGCGTCGCGCCTGCACCCGCTGCCCCTTCCCACCTGTGTGCCGCGCGGGACCACGCCTGGAGCGCAAGAACGCGGTGGGCACGTGAGCCTCACCGAGCAGCAGGCGCGCGCCGCGCACGCCATGGGCAGCGTCGCGGTCGTCGCGGGCGCCGGCAGCGGGAAGACGCACATGCTCGTCGCGCGGTACCTGCATCACCTGCGCGCGCACGACCTGACGCCGCTGGAAATCGTCGCGGTGACCTTCACGGAGAAGGCCGCGGCGGAACTGCGCGCCCGCATTCGCGCGGCCGTGCAGGCGGCGTGGCCGCGCGACGTGGACCGCCTCGCGGAAGTCGAGGCGGCGCAGATCGGCACCATTCACGCCCTGTGCGCGCGGGTGCTGCGTGACCATCCCGAAGCGGCGGGCGTCGTGGCGGACGCGCGGGTGATGGACGAACGCGAGACGCGGGTGTGGCTCGCCGGACAGTACCGCACGGCCCTCGCGGCGCTCCCGGCACGAATCGTGGAGCCGCTGGGGTTCTCACGTGTGGAGACACTGCTCGCGGCGCTCCTGCAGGATCCCCTCACCGCCGCCCGCGCCCTCGACGTGGGCAGCGAGGGCTGGGCGGAGCTCGCCCGTCGGGCGCGGCAGGACGCGCTCGCGCGGCTGCTGGAGAGCCCGCGCTGGCGGGACGCGCTCACGGTGCTGGACGCCCACGCGGGCGCTGAGAGCGACCGCATCGAGCGTGCGCGTCGTGAAGCGCTCACGCATGCCCACGCTCTCGCGCACGACCCGGTGACCCACGCTCAGGGTGTCCTGGAGGTGAAGCTCACGGGAGGCAGCGTGAAAGGCTGGCCTGGCGGGGGCTTCACCGAGGTCAAGGACGCCATCAGGGTCCTGCGTGAAGCCGTCGGGGACGCCCTGACGCGCGGACTCGCGCTGGAGATGGGGGAGAGCGACGCCTGGCTGGGTACGGTCCTGCCTGCCCTGCGTGAAGCGTTCCACCTCGTCCGCGGGGACCTCCAGGAGCGTAAACGCCGCGAGGGACTCCTCGACTACGCGGACCTCGAGGTGCACGCCCTGCGCGCCCTCGAACGTGAGGAGGTCCGCGCGCATTACGCGCGGCGGTGGAAGGCGTTCCTGCTCGACGAATTCCAGGACACCAATCCCGTTCAGGACGAGATCCTGCGCCTCCTGCGGGAGGGCGCGCTCAGCACGGTCGTCGGGGACGAGAAGCAGAGCATCTACGGGTTCCGCCGCGCGGACGTCGGGCTCTTCCGGCAGGTTCGCGCGGACCTCCTCGCGGCGGGAGGAGAGGAGGTGCGGCTCGACCTGAGCTTCCGCACGCACCGCGCGCTGGTGGAGCGCGGCAACGCCGTGTTCGCGGCGCTCCTGGGCGAACTGCACGCGCCCTTGCGTGGCGCTCGTGAGGCGGCCGGAACGGACGTGGATTTCGAGGCGTTCCTCGTGGAAACGGACGCGCCCGCGGCGGGCGCTCGGCGCGCGGAGGCGGCGTTCATCGCCCGGTATGTTCGTGAGCTGCTCGGGCGCGTGACCGTGCATGACCGCGAGGGCTCCCGTCCGGCGCGGGCAGGTGACGTGGCGGTGCTGACCCGCACCTGGGGGCCGCTGGACGGCGTCGGCGCGGCGCTCTCCGCGGCGGGCGTCCCTGTGGCCGCGGCGGGTGTCGGCTCTCTGCTGGACACCCGTGAGGCGCTCGACGCGCTGAACCTCCTGACGGCCGTGGCGCTGCATGATGACCTGGCGGTCGTCGCGACGCTGCGCTCCCCGTGGTGCGCGCTGAGTGACCGCGCGTTGCAGGAACTGCAGGACGCGCGGGGTGAGCGGTCCTGGCGGGACGTCCTGGAGAGCAGCGAGGACCCACGTACGCGCCGGGCGGCGCGGTTCCTGGGGACGTTGGAGACCGAGCGGCGGACGCTTCCGCCGAGTCGGCTGCTGCAGCTCGCGGATCGCCTCACGGGGTACACGGCGGTCCTCGCGAACCTGTGGGGCGCCGAACGTCGTCTCGCCGACTGGCGCGGCACGCTCGACCTCGTCCGGTCCCTGGAGCGGGGCGAGGAGGATGTCTTCGTCGTCGTGCGTTTGCTGCGTGAGCTGGTGAGTGCGGATGTGCCCGTTCCCCGCCCGGCCCTCGCGGCGGGGAACGCGGTGACGTTGACGACGATGCACGGCGCGAAGGGACTGGAGTGGCCGGTCGTGATCGTCGCGGATCTCGCGTGGACGCCGCCGAACACCAGCCCGGAGGTCCTGTTCTCCCCCCGCTTCGGGGTGGGATTGAGGCCGGATGTGGTCGAAGCGTCCGCACCGGTGGTGTACGCCGTGCAGAACGCCGAGCGTGAAGTGCGTGAGGACGCGGAGGCCCGCCGGCTCCTGTACGTGGCGCTCACCCGCGCCCGCGACCGACTCTGCCTTGTCGGGGCGGGTCGCCCGGCGCGCAGTCTGCTCGCGTTGCTCGAACCGGGTCTCGCGCGCGCCGGAGTGCCGCTTCGGCTCGTGACGCCGCACGAGGGGGACTTCGTGTCGCCCGACTCGATGGTCGATCCCTCCTGACAGCGGGATGAGTTCGAGGGACGCCGCTTGGTTCATCACGCCCATCGCTCGGGGGTCTGAATGATCGGTCGTGTGAAGCGTTGATTCCCGTTGGTCTCGAGAGGGAACAAGCTGATGTGACCTCATTCACCGGGAAGGGGACCACTTCCCTTTCTTCCATAAGACGCTTAACGGAGAAAAGGCCGCTCACGGTACCTCATCACGCCCTCGACGCCTCACGCGGTCGTTCGCCGGACGGGCGTCGAGGCACAAGGCCACCACAGGTGGAATGTGAACAGTGCGATGCCGGGGTTGGCGCGCGGCCTTTGACATGACACTCCCGGGCTGGTTCACCTCGGTTCGACGAGGCGCAGGAGACCCGCCGTGGTGGACCGAAAGCCGACCCGCGCGTAGAACCCTTCCAGGTGGGGCTCGAAGTCCACGTGCAGCCATTCGGCACCACGTGCCCCCGCTTCGACGATGGCGTGGCGCAGCAGCATCGTCCCGACGCCCTGCTTCTGGTAGTCCTTGTGGACGGAGGTATCGAAGATGGAGGCGTGAACGCCGCCGTCCCAGGCGACGTTCACGAACCCAACGAGCCTTTCGTCGTGATAGGCGCATACCCAGCAGAGACTGCGTTGCAGGATGCGGTCCCACCGCGTCCCGCTCGGACAGCCCCACGCGCTCGCCATGAGTTCATGCATTGCTCGCGGACCCGGCGGTTCGTTGGTCACGTACCGGATGTCTGTCATGAGTGCACGGTACTTCAACACTGCCCCCTGCTCCTCGCGCCCGGCAGGACCGGGTGCCGTCACCCCTGCCGCACTGCTCACGTCATCTGTCTTGTTCACCCTCCGGGCGACCATCGGCCACCGACCCCGCACGTCGAAGCCGCCCTCGCCGAACGCGCCGGCGACGATCGAGGCGCGGCTCAACATCGCGATGGGCGCTACCTGGCGCGTTGCAGGGCGGCCGACACCGGCCCGACGATCTTCGGCGCGTTTTTCACGAGCGCCCGGTTCACACGCGGCGCGAACACGCCACGCTCCACCGCTCCGTGATGTTGGTCGTGCGTGTCCGCCCTTTCCGGATGTTAGTCCGGGTGGTGGGTGGCGCGCTCCGTGTGCCGTGAGCCGTGGGAGGTGTGCGTCGCCCGGCGCGACGGGCAGGGTCATCCACGTGCTGCACGCGCTTTTCCCGTGCTGCGTGTAATCCGTGGGATTGGTGCGTGTATTCCGTGGGATTGGTGCGTGTAATCCGTGGGATCGGTGCGTGTATTCCGTGGGAAAGGTGGCGGACTTGCCGTCCTGGACGGTCTGCTGGAGCCCGTGTCGCGGGTGCGTGTATTCCGTGGGATGGAATGGGACACCTGCGTGTAATCCGTGGGATTGGTGCGTGTATTCCGTGGGAAAAGTGCGTGTAATCCGTGGGATTGGTGCGTGTATTCCGTGGGAAAAGTGCGTGTAATCCGTGGGATTCCGGAACGTAGAAGCGTGCTGGACGGCGTTTTTCCGGTCGGCCCCTCGTCCCTGATGATGTTTATTTTGATGATGATCATCAAACAGGAGGACGGCGAGGAGCGTGGTGACACTTCACACCCGAGGCGCTTCTCATGGCAAACTGAGCACGAAACGTGGAGAGGATCGGATGACGCAACGAGGCGCGCGAGGTACCCGCGTGGTCCGTGAGTTGAGGAACGAGCTCAACCGCTCGTCCATGTGTCTCGTGCTGCCCGTGAAGACGACGCGGGTGAAGCGGCGTGAGGTGGATACGGTCCTGCGTGGCCGCCGGTACCGTCTGAGCGTCAAGACCGGTGAGGACGCCCTGCCGCACGGCATCGACAACGACGTTCTCACGGCGATCATCACGCTGGCGATCGAGTACGGCCTTCCGGAGGACAACACCATCCGCACGAGTGGACGTGAGCTGCTCAAGACGGCGATGTTCGGCGGTGGGGGGCGCGAGCACGCGAGGTTGCTGGCCAGCCTGCTGCGCCTGTTGAACGTGACGTTCGTGTTCGGTGAGGGCTGGTACGACGCGAAGCGCAAGCGGTGGAAGTTCGAACGTGAATCGTTCCGTTTCCTGGAGAAGGTCCGGTGGGGTGACGAGGAGAGCGAGTCGGGTGATGTGGAGTTGCGGGCGGACGCGCCGCTCGTGATCGTGCTCAACACGGACCTCGCCGAGCAGTTGCGGGCCGGGCACGTGTACCTGCCTGACCCGCACATCATTCGCGCGGTGCGCGACGCGCCGGCGCGGAGCCTGTACAACTTCCTGGAGGCGCACCGTGAACGGGAGCGCCTGGAGCATGGGGTGCTGCCGTCGTCGTTGACGTTCGAGCTCGAGCCGCTCGCGCAGATTCTGGGGATCGGGCTGGGCTCGGAGATGCGTTCGGACGTGGTTCGGCGCAAGCTGGGTGAGATGGGGTCGTCGTTGACGTCGGCGGGGTACCTGGAGGGCGTGTCGTACGACGGGCGGGGGTTGAGTGCGAACGTGACGATCTCGTTCCGTGAGGAGCAGGTCGAGAAGGTGCTGGACGAGTCGCTGGTGGCGCTCCTTTGTGCTCAGGGGATGAACGCGACGAGCGCGCGGCATCTGGCGTTGTCGTACCCGGAGAACGTGCGCCGTGGTGTGGCGGTGTTCGAGGTGATGATGAGGCAGTACGCGCGGAGTGGGTCCCGGCCGCGCAACCCGATGGGATTGCTGACCCTGGCGATCAAGAACCCGGAGAAGTACCAGCAGAGCACGATCCTGGAGCAGGGTCGGGGTGGAGCGTCCGTGACGTCCGTGGCGGCCCGGGCGGTGGACGTGGTGCCGTTGTCGGTGGCGGAGGTGGAGGAGGAGGACGCGCGGCGGGAGCGTGAGGAGCGTACGGAGTGGGAGGCGTTGTCGGTGGAGGGCCGGGTGTCGCGGTTCGTGTCCCGCGTGTCTGTGCTGGGCGTGCGGTGTGCGCAGGAGGATGTGGCTCTGCTGGGTGGGGCGGGGTACGACCTGATGGGGCTGTGGCAGGAACTGGTGCGTGTGAAGGCGCGTGGGGGTGTGCCGCAGGAGGTGTTGGATGGGGCGTTGTCGGCGGTGCGTGCGGTTGTCGCGTTGGGGGGCGTGGAGAAGTAGGGCGGCTGCCGTCGTGACGAGCAACTCCAACACAGGGTAATTTTATATACAAGGTGATGTTCGATCCTCCTGCTCGTGCGGCAGCACTTCCTCTTTCGCTCCTCGTGCCTTCCCGCCCTCTCCCTCTGCCCTGCTGACGTCCTGCTGATGCTTGGGCCTGTGCTGGGAGGAGTGCTTGGTGTGGGGGAACGGGTGGGCGAACCACTCTTCTATATTTATAAAAATTAGCGATTGTCTAGACAGGTCACTCCCTCCGTGACCCCGCAACACGACCCGACACACTCACCAGCTCACGCCCGCCCGACGCGCGCCGCGCATCCGACTTGCTCCACGTCGCGGACGCGGCACGCCGAATACCGGGCGGCTCGCCGAATATCGGTCCGTACACTGTGGCCATGGAGTTCCCAGCACGCGCGACGCACGATCAGCGGCTCGACCGCGCCCGCCGAATCACTCACCTCGTCCGCTCCGCGTACGGTGAGCGGGTCCTCGCGGTCGGGGTGTACGGATCCACCGCCCGGGCGCTCGACCGGTCCTTCTCGGACCTCGAACTCGCCGTGGTGCTGCCGGGCCTGCGGCGGTTCGCGCGACAGGAGTACTTCCTCGACGGCTGGAAGACCGAGGTGGAGTACTGGCCGCCGGAACGGCTCGTCGACGAGCAGAAGGAGCTGGACCTGGAATGGCCGTTCAGGGGCGGGCAGTTCTCGGACGTCCTCGCCCTGCATGACCCGCACGGCTTCTGGGCCGGCGTCGCGGCGTTCCATCCGGGCGAGGCGGAGTTCCGCGACGCGCTGCGTGAGGCGCTCGTCGGGGAGTACCTCGAACACCTCGGGAAGTACCTCAACGCCGCCGAGAGTGGTGATGCCGGCGAGCAGCGGCTGGCGTACGTGACGCTCACGCTCGACGCGCTCGGACTGGCCGGGCTGCTCAACCGGCGCTGGTACGTGTCACGCGCGACCGCCGCGCGGGAAGCCCTGTCATTCGAGCTCCTGCCCGCCGGGCACGAGGCGTTGCTGGCCTCCGTCGTCGAAGGTGAGCTCGGCGACCCCGCGGCATTGAGGGCGCGGGTGCTGGCGTACCACGCGGGTGTGCTGGACGTCGCCGCGCGGCTGGGCGTGGAGTTGTGGGAGCCGCGCCTCCCGGACCCACCGCCGCTCGACTTCTCGCACTGAACGCTCGACGTGGACGAGGCGGGCGAACGCGTCGCCGTACCGTCCGGCAACCCGGCCCTCCACGCGGCGCCGCCCCTCGGCGGCGTTGGCGGCGGCACAGG
>NZ_KI912673.1:85571-85808 GCF_000519345.1 Deinococcus pimensis DSM 21231 | reverse complement strand
GTCACCACCGGCATGGCAGGCCCCACCCTGCTCTGGCTCGCCCGACACGAGCCGCGCACCTCCGCCCGCGCCCGCTGGGCCCTCCAGCCCAAGGACTGGCTGCGCCTCAAGCTCACCGGCGTCGCCGCCGCCGAACCCTCCGACGCGTCCGCCACGCTGCTCTACGACTTCGAACGTGACACCTGGGACGACACGCTCATCGACGACCTCGGCCTCAGACGCGACCAGCTCGCGCCC
>NZ_KI912673.1:20294-85471 GCF_000519345.1 Deinococcus pimensis DSM 21231 | reverse complement strand
GCCGACACCGCCGCCGCGCTGCTCGGCACCCGACTTCCCCCACGCCGCCTCCAGCTCACCGTCGGCACCGGCGCCCAGCTCGTCGTCCGGCACCGCCACCTCGAAAGCGCCCGGCCCGCGCTGCACCTCTTCCGCACCGCCGAACCCACGGGCTCCTACACGCTGGGCGCCGTCCAGAACGCCGGACTCGCCCTCGAATGGGCCAGACGCATGCTCGGCTGCACCTGGGACGAATTCTACGCCCTCGCCGACCACGCCCCGCCCGGCAGCGCGAACCTCGTGTTCCTCCCGTACCTCACCGGTGACCGCACCCCCCACCTCGACCCGCACGCCCGCGGCGGCTGGATCGGCGCGACGCTCCAGCACGACCGCGCCCACCTCGCACGCGCCGCGTTCGAGGGCGTCGCCCTCAGCATCCGCGAGGCCCTGCGCGTCATGCCGCACCACGAAGGCCCCGTCCGCCTCGCGGGCGGCGGCAGCGTCCACCCCTGGTGGCGGCAACTCCTCGCCGACGTGCTCGAACGTCCCCTGGAAATCCACGACGTGCCCAGCGCCTCCGCACGCGGCGCCGCGATGCTCGCCATGCCGGACCTCGCGCCCGCCGAAGACCACGCCCCGAACGGACTCGTCGAGCCGCGCCCGCTCGACCTCGCGGACGTCGCCGCCCGCTTCGCCGACGCCTACCACGCCCTTCACGGCCGATTCCGCACGGCCGCCTCACCGGCCTCACCCGCACCCACCCCCGGCGCCTCATGAGCGTCTCCTCCCACGCGACCCCACGCGCCCCTCCCCTCGCCCCCCTCACTCCCGCACCCGCGACGCCCTCGCCACCCGGGAGACCAGCAAGCGCCGCGTCCCCACCACCCGCCCTCAACGTTCACCCCTGGAGGTCAGCATGACGCACACGAAGACCCTGATCGCGATGGCGGCCCTCACCCTCGGCGCCGCGAGCGCCGCCCCCACCAAGATCACCTTCTGGAACTTCCTCGGCGGCGGTGACGGCGCCCGCATGAAGCAGCTCATCGACGGGTACAACGGCAGCCAGGACAAGTACCGCATCGAGCAGACCGTGCTGCAGTGGGGCGTGCCGTTCTACACCAAGGTCCGCACGTCCACCAGCGTCGGGCAGGCGCCGGACCTCATCAGCTTCCACCTGTCGCGCATTAGCGGCTGGGCGCCCGCCAACCTCCTGCGGCCCATCACGGGCGCCGAACTCGCCAGCGTGGGACTCAAGCAGGCCGACTTCTTCCCCAAACTCTGGAACGCCGCGAACTACCAGGGCAAGACCTACGCCGTCCCGCTCGACACGCACCCCATGGTCATGTACTACAACAAGGACCTCGCGGGCAAGGCGGGCCTGCTCGACGCCAGCGGCAACCTCAAGCCCATCACCAGCATCGACGCCTTCACGGCCGCGCTCAAGGCCGTCAAGGACAAGACCGGCATGGCCGGACTCGCCTTCGAGAACGGCTCGCCCGCGTACATGCCGTGGCGACTGTGGCTCGCCATGATCGACCAGCAGGGCGGCAAGATCGTCGAGAACAACAAGATCGTCTCCGGCGAGATGGGCAGGAAGGCCCTGCAGCTCATGGCGGACTGGCAGAAGAACGGGTACATGCTCAAGAACCCCGACTACCCCACCTCCGTCGCGCAGTTCACCACCGGCAAGGCCGCGTTCATGCTCAACGGCGTGTGGGAGGTACCCACCATGGTCGACGGCGCGAAGAACAAGACCGTCAACTTCAAGTACGGCGTCGCGCCCCTCCCGAAGTTCTACGGCACCCAGGCCACCTGGGGTGACTCGCACGGCTTCGCCATCCCCAACAACGCCCGCAAACCCATCAGCAAGGACCACCTCGCGGGCGTCCTCGACTTCGTCTCGTACGTGCAGAAGAACAGCCTGACGTGGGCCGCGGGCGGACACATTCCCGCTTACCAGCCGGTCGTGAACTCCGCGCAGTACACGGCGCTCAAACCCAACAGCGACTACGCCAAGACCGCCGCCGCGAACGTCGCGTACGACCCCGCCGGCTGGTACTCCGGCGCGGCCGGCCCGCTGGAGGCGGTCTCCGCGAAGTACTTCCCCGCAGCGATCCAGGGGCAGCTCAGCGTCAACAAGGCCATCAGCATGTTCGAGAGCGAAGCGAACCGTCTGATGGCCGGAACGCCCAAACCCTGAACGCCCGACGGACCCCCACGAAGGGTGGGGGTCCACCCGACCGGAGGTTCGTGTGAGAGACACCGTGTCCAACGCGGGCCCGATGAGCGCGCGCGTCACCCGTCGCGGTCGCGCGCGCCGATCGGCGGCGCTGACGGCGGCGCTGATGCTCGCGCCGTTCCTGCTCGCGTACCTGCTGTTCTTCATCTTTCCCGTGCTGCGCGCCGCGCAGTTCAGCGTCACGGACAGTTCCCTCACCGAGACGGGCCGCTACATCGGCCCCAGCAACTACGTCCGGCTCGTGCAGGACCCGGACTTCTGGTCGTCGCTCAAGAACACCGGGTACTTCGCGCTCCTCACCGTCATCCCCGTCACCGCGCTCGGCCTGCTCGTCGCGATCGCCGTGAACCGCCTGATCCTCGCGCGGAACTTCGTGCAGGCGCTGTTCTTCCTGCCGTACGTGCTGCCCGTCAGCGTCGTGACGCTGCTGTGGCAGTGGATTCTCAACAGCAGCTTCGGCATCGTGCACGCCCTCACCGGCAGTGACGTCGCGTGGTTCAACACCGTCAGCACCGCCATGCCGACCGTCGCCGTCGTGACGATCTGGTGGACGGTGGGCTTCAACATGCTGCTCTTCCTCGCCGGTCTCCAGAACATCCCCAAGGAGGTGTACGAGGCCGCCTCCCTCGACGGCGCTCAGGGACTCGGGCTGTTCCGCTTCATCACGTGGCCGCTGCTGTGGCCCGTCACGACGCTCCTGCTCACCCTGCAGCTCATCTCCTCGCTCAAGATCTTCGCGCAGGTGTACATCCTCACCGCCGGAGGTCCGTTCAACTCGACCCGCGTGGTGCTGGAGTACATGTACGACACCGCCTTCCAGAACCTCGACGCCGGGTACGCCTCCGCCATCGCCGTGGCGTTCTTCGTCGTCATCCTGCTCGTCTCGCTCCTGCAGGCCGCGCTGCTGTCGAGGCGCGCATGAACGCCTCCCGCAGCCGATTCCTCGGCGGTCTCGGGACCGCCGCGACCCTCGCGCTGAGCTTCGTCTGGGCGTTCCCCCTGCTGTGGGCGGTCAGCACCGCCCTGCGCAGCGAGGAGCAGGCGGTCGCGCAACCGCTGCGCTGGCTGCCCTCGCCCGCCACCCTGAGCGCCTTCGAAGGCGTCATCGCGCAGGGCAACCTCACCCGCTGGTACCTCAACAGCGCCGTCACCTCCCTCGCGATCACCGTGATCACCATCGCGCTCGCGGCGCTCTCCGCGTACGCCTTCTCGCAGCTGCAGTTCCGCGGGAAGAACGTGCTGCTGTGGGTGTTCCTCGCGGGCCTCATGATTCCCTTCGAGGCGCTCCTCATCCCCATGTTCCGCCTCATGAACGACCTCGGCACCGTCAACACCTACGCCGGCATCATCCTCCCGCAGATCGTCTCCCCCATCGCCGTGTACGTCTTCAAGGGCTTCTTCGATCAGGTTCCCCGCGAACTGCACGAGGCCGCCGTCGTCGACGGGGCGGGCGAGTGGCGCATCCTCTGGCGGGTGTTCGTGCCGCTGAGCGCCAACGTCCTGTGGGCCATCGGGATCATCACCTTCATCGCCGCGTGGAACAACTTCCTGTGGCCGTTCATCATCACCACCTCCCCCGACATGATGACCATCCCGCTCGGCCTGACGCAGGTGCAGGACGCCTACGGTCTGCGCTTCGCCCGCACCATGGCCGCCGCCGTGCTCGGCGGGCTGCCCGTCATGCTCGCGTACCTGATCTTCCAGCGGCGCGTCACCGAGGGATTCCTCACCGCGACGGGCCTCAAGGGGTGACGACCAGCCGCTGCGCTCGCCCGGCAGGGCGTCCCTCGCGGGCGAGAAACCACCCCAGCCGCTCAGCGCCCCGCACGCGAACGCAGACACCCGGCCCTGCCGCTCCTGCCCGCACGTTCACGTCGGCTCAGCTCGGAGGCGGACCGTCCTCGCCACACGCCACACCGACCACCACCTGAACCGCGTGCGGTCCCTGCCGCGCGCGGTACTTCTCGATCAGCGCCGCCAGCTCCACCTGCATCGCCCGGGCCGCTCCAGCAGGGCGCGTCACACGCGATCTGCACTACGCGAGGCGTGCTCACAGGCGGCCCCGACTCACCCATCCGGCGTGCTCGATTCCGGGTGAGTCGGAGCGGACCTCCCCTCCGACTCAGGTGCCCGACACCCGTCCCACCCGACCGTCCGGCCGCCAGAAGAACAGCCGCCACGCGAACGCCAGCGTCAGCACCGCCGACAGCACGACCGCCACCCACATCGAGGGAGGCAGCACGCCCGCGCCGACCGCGCGGCCCAGCGACGCCCACGCGGACAGGAAGCACAGCAGGTTCCCCAGCCCCAACGGTCGCCCGTAGATGCCACCGACGAACTGCCCTCGCGACCAGAAGTTGACCGCGCCGAGCCCCAGCAGCCCGCTCGCGATCAGCTGCACCGCCAGCTCCCCCGCCGCACCCGGCAGGTTCAGCCACGCGGCCACCACGTCCGCCGCGAACAGCAGCGGCAATCCCGAGGCGAGGAGCACCACGCCCGTCACGGAGAACAACGCACGCCCGACCACATCCTGATTCATGAGGTCACGCTGACGTATCCTCAACTTGCCGTGCAAGATCACCCTGGAAGTAGACCGTTCCGCGTCGAGCGCGCCCTGCAGGCCGAACTGCTGATGGACCGCGCGCAGCTGCGGCTGCTGCACGTGTTCACCCCCGAAGCGCGCGGCGTCGCCGACGCCGCGCGCGCGCTGGACGTCACCACCGAGTGGCTGTACAAGCGCGTACGACGGCTCGAACGCGCGGGCCTGCTGACCGTGCAGGACACCCGGCCGCGCGCGGGCCGGGCGATCCGGCGTTACCGCGCGGTGGCCGAGACGTTCTTCGTGCCGTTCTCGCTCGTGCCGCCCGAGACGGTCGGGCGGCACAACCGCGCGCGGCACCTCGACCTGTTCGAAACGGCGATCGGACGGACCTTCCGGGAGGCGCCGTTCGATCAGGCAGGCTGGGGATTCGTCACCGCCCGCACGTCCGGCGGGGACGTGAGCCTGCGCATCGTGCGGGAGGACGGAGTGCGCTGGGCGGACCTGGGGGACGCGGCGCCGGTGATGGTGAGCGGCTGGCACCTGCTGCACCTCGGCGCCGGGGACGCGCGTGAACTTCAGGGGGAGTTGCGTGCGCTGCACGAGCGGTTCGCGCGCCGCTCGGGCGACGGGACGTACCTGCTGGGCATCTTCCTCGCGGACACCACGGACCTGAACGGGCTGGAGCACGCGAAGCCGCGCCGCGACGCGTGAGCGGCAGGGCCGGCGTTCCTGCCGCTCACGCGCGGGAGGCACCACCGGACGCCGTGTGACGTGCGGTCCGCGCTCCACGGTGGGCACCCCGTCGGAGGTGATGACGTGGCGGCGTGGTACGGCATGTGGACGTCCGGTCGGGTGCCTGTGCAGGCGGCGTCACCCGCCTGCTCGGAAGTGACACCGGGTGAGGCCACCCGGCGTGTCCCAGGAGGCCCCGGGGATCGAGCCGATGATGACGAGCCCTTCAGGGACGTGCGAACGCTCAGTTGTTGGGGTTCTCGGGTGCGGTGCGTGTCTCGGCTTCGTTCAGCACCGCGATCAGTCGCTCGGCGACGTCCGCGTACGCGGAAGCTCGCCCGTCGTGCCACGCGCGGCGCCGCTCGTCCGACTCGCGTTGCGCCTGAGCGTGCTCCTCCGCGTGGTAGCGTTCCAGGGAAAGCAGCAGGACACGCAGGTCGGACGTCGGGTCATGTTCAGGCTTGCTCATTTGTCCTCCTGCGACTCTCCGAGGGCACCGCGCGGCACCTCGGGGTTCTGGACGAACTCGGTCGGGTCGAGGTCCGCGAAGCCCACCTCCCGCTCGTACTCCTCGATCTTCACGTGCAGCCGCTTCACGTCCCCCTCCACCAGCCCGTAGTCGAAGGTCTCCCAGATCGCCGTCTGCACCCGACCCTCGTTCTCGAAGTCCGGCACCTCCCGCGTCGCCTTGATCCCCGCCTCCAGCTGCTTGCGCCCCTCGATCCCCAGGTTCCGGAACACCACCTGCACCACGTCCCGCGTGAAGTCACGCGGCCCGTAGATCCCCGCCCGGTACACCGTCTCGAAGAACTCCTCCCAGTCCGGCACCAGCTGACTCGCCGGCATGCTGAACGTGCTGATCACGTGCCGGATCGCTTCCAGCGTCTGCCGCGGGTAGTAGTACAGGTACAGCCGCACCCCTTCCAGGAAGAAGTTGTAGTGCGCCGCCTCGTCCACCGCGATCGTCTGCGCCACCTTGGCCAGCACCGGATCCTCGAACCCCGCCAGGTGCGGCTTGGTGCTTTTGCCGCGCGCGATGTTCATCAGGTTGAGGTAGTTGAGCTGCGTCGCGCGTTCCTGGAACACCGTGTACACCAGGTTGGTGATGGCGTCCGGGAAGGGCAGGCTCCACGCCAGGCTGCGCAGCCGCTCCTTGTACTCGGCGATGAACTCGGGGCTGCGTTGACGGCTGAACAGCACCGCGTTCTCCCAGGCGTCGGCGTGCTTCTCCTCCTCGCTGCCCCAGCGGAGCTGGAAGTGGCTGCGTCCGTGGCTGCGGCGCACCAGGTTGACCAGTTCGCTGGTGTAGTCGGGCGCGTACTGCTCGACGGCGAAGAAGCCCTGCACGACCGTGACGACCTCTTTGGGCATGTCGGGGCGCAGGGCGCGCCAGTCGAAGCTCTTGTCGGCGTTCCAGTTGCGCGTCTCCTGGCTGCGGGCGGTGTACCAGCGGTACAGCCCGAGGAAGGCGCGTTCGATGAGGCGGTCCTTCTCGGCGTTCGAGAGCAGTCCGGGCGGAGTCCGCGGCACGCTCGCCAGGATGGAGGGAGGCGTCAGGCTGGTCATGGGAACCTCCGGGTGGTCATGCCCACGTCGCGCGGTAGATGTTGAGCTGACCGACGTACCGGAAGGTGACGAGGTCGAGACGCGCGAGCTGGTCGAGGACGCGGTGCACTTCCGTGAGGCGCATGCCGAGCGTGTCGGCGATCTTGCGGGCGGTGTTGGGCGCAACCTCGAGGAAGGCGTGCACGGCGAGCTCGTCACGGCAGAGCCTGGTCGCCTTCGGCGCGCCGCCTCTTCCTGCCTGGCGGGGCCGGGCGTAGCTGACGCCGCCCGGCGTGCTCGCGTAACGCTGCGCCCGTCCCTCGTGGAGGAGGTCGAGCATGACGCGTTCGAACAGGCGGGGCGTGAGCCGCGCGGCCTGGAAGAGGTCGAGTTCGGAGGTGCGGTCGTCGGTGAGGAGGCCCGCGATGGTGTCGCGGGCCTCGCGCCATTCCTGGCGGTCCCAGACGGTGATCGTCATGTGGTCCTTTGTGCGCGTCGCGGAGGTCACGTGGGTGCGTGTGCCGGCCGGTCATGACGCGCGGGGTGATGCGGTGCGTCCCTGTCGGGAGGTCCGTCCGCCCGAGAGGTCCCGCTGGAAGGGACGGCCCTGGGGCAGCGTGGGCGTCGGTCACGGTGACCGACAGTCGAATTCCGCGAGGCGGAAGTTGCCCTCAGCATACGCCTCGTCAGGATCGGCAAATGTTCTGCGGCGGTGACGGCCGTGGCTGGTCGCGGACCGATCCGCTCGGCGTGACACAGAGCCTTGCAGGACTCCATTCGCAAGTCGGACCGGAGCCGTTCAACGAAATGAATCGGACTGATCGAGTCATCTTGGGTACGCATCGGATGACGAGGCGCGCGAGGTGAATGACTTTGCGCGCCTTGTCGTATCTGGAAGGCAAGGAGTCGAGTATGGTCGTTGGTCCTGTGAGGTGGGTCGACGCGGAAACAGGTCTCGGTTTCGTGCGGACGGCGGGGAGTCCCGACGTGTTCGCGCACCTCGGCGCCGTCTCCGGCACGGGCTTCGGGAAGCTCGACGAGGATTTCGACGTGGCGTTCGTTCGGGAGGGGTCCGGCCACCTCCGCCGGGAGGTGCGCGGTGCGGTCCCCCATCACGAATCCCTCACGAAGGAACCTCCGCGCGCCTCCCGCGTGGTGATTGCACGCCCTGACCAATCCTGCCGCCAGCGCACGTGCATACTCAGGCATGAACCCCCCACAGGGCGGCAGTCCCGCGGCGGTCAGGCCATGAGCTCCACCAAGGCGACCCTCGGCGGTCACCCCGTCAAAGGAACCCTCAAGCGCAAAGGCAGCACCCTCAGCGGCCACCTCGCGGTCGAGGTGCTCACGCACGAACAACGGGAGTTCCTCGCGGGCAGGCGTTCCCTCACGTACCGGGGTCCCCTCTGCACGGCCGACGGCACGGTGCAGGTGGAACTGGAGGTGTTCTGCACCGAAACCACCGCCGGTCGGGAGACGCGCACCCGTCACTTCAGCAAAGGGCGCCCCGTCGACCGGGTCTCCACGACCCTCAAGGCCAGCATCGTGGACGCCGAAGGTCATGCGGAACAGCAGCTGATCCTGGCTCGCGTCCGGGCCATGTACCCGAAGCTCGACACCTGAGCTCGGGATGGAAGGTGATCATGTGGGTCAGCATGGGCGCCGGTGGGGTGGGCGTCCGTCGATTCACTTCTGGACGCGTCACGGCCTGTGGTCGGTCCGAGGCCCCGAGGGGAGGACAAGGCGCCAAGGGTCACCTTCACGCCGGGACGCGCGGTCCACAGTGAGGGATGAAGATCGGATACGTCCGCACCAACGGTCCTGCCGAAGTGCCCATGGAGCAGACCCGCAGGTTGATCGAAAGTGGCTGCGAGGCGTTGTTCCTAGAGTTGAGTGGAGGCGAGCACCTGCAACGTCCCGTGATGCACCGCATGATTCTCGGACTGGAACCCGGCGACGAGGTCACGCTGGTGGACCCGACGCGGTTGAGTGAGGACCAACCGTCCCAGATGGCGATCCTCCTGCGGCGTATTCAGGACAGGGGCGCCTCCGTCCGTGTCCTGCCCGTGCACGAGGGGAACGAGGAGACCGCCGGGTAACGGCTCCGGGCACGCCCGCGTTCGAGCGGTCCCCCGGGCATGCCGTGCGGGGCTCCCCCGACCTCCTTCTTCGCTCCGCGAGCGACCCCTGGCCCTCCGGGCAGGTCAGGGACGACGCTCTCCGCCGTGACGCGCCCGTGGCTCGGCTGAACCGAGCGTCCGACCACCCGTCAGGTGGTCGACCCCACCGGGAGCGCCACGGAGAACGTCGCGCCCTCCCCCAGCCGGCTCTCGGCCCACACCCGACCGCCATGCCGCCCCACGATGCGCCGCACCGTCGCGAGGCCGATCCCGGTGCCCTCGAACTCGTCCGCGCGATGCAGGCGCTGAAACACGCCGAACAACCTGTCCGCGAAGCGCGGATCGAACCCGACGCCGTTGTCGGTGATGTGCAGCACCACCTCGTCGGGTGTCTCCTCGCACGTGACGCGCACCGTCGGTTCCGCCCGGGTGGCGCTGTACTTCACGGCGTTCCCCAGCAGGTTCACCAGCACCTGCCGCAGCAGCACCGCGTCCCCCCGCACGACCGGGAGACGCGCGAGATCCACGTCCCACCGCACTTCCTGCCCGGTCACGTCGAGGTGCAGGTCGTCGATCGCGCCCTCCACGAGCGTGCCCATGTCCACGTCCGTCACGGTCAGCGGACGTCTCGACGTCTGCGCGAACCCCAGCAACGCCTCGATCAGCACCGTCATCCGCGTCGCCGACGTCTCGATCATGCCCAGCGGGCGACTCGCGCGCTCGGGCAGGTCGTCGCCCAGTGCGCGCCGCAGCAGCGCCGCGAACGTCGTGATGTGACGCGCGGGCGCGCGCAGGTCGTGCGAGATGGTGTACGAGTACCCCTCGAGTTCCTGGTTGAGTTCCTCCAGCTCGGCCGTGCGTCGCGCGATGGTCCGGACGGCGTCCGCGCGGGACAGCGCGAGCCGCACCTGGCCCAGCGCCGTCTCGAGCATCACCCGATCCGCCGGGGTCCAGCCGTGCTGCTGGTAGAGCGCCACGACCAGCACGCCCGGCGGGGTGTCCCCACCGCCGATGGGGAGCGCCGCCACGGACCGCAGTCTCGCGAGCGCCTCCTCGGGCACGTGCTGCGCGTTCGGTTCGAAGACGTCGATGAACTGCGGTGTTCCCGTGTCGAAGGCCGAGTCGAACGATCGCGTGCGGCCACGTTCGAGCCCCTGATGGAGGGCCGACACGAACCCCGGGTCGGGCAGTTCGCCCGTCAACACCCGCGCGCGCCAGCGATCCCCGTCCAGCTCGAAGTACCCGGCGACACCGTCGGGCAGCAGGCTCAGCAGCACCTCCTGCGCGCGGCGCAGGAGCGCCATCCGGTCCGTCTCGGTCGCGAGGTCCCGGGTGAGGTGCGCGAAGGCTTCCAGGGTGCGGTTGCGCGTGGCGAGCTCCCGGGTGCGGTCCTCGACCTTGCCTTCGAGCGCTTCTCCCCATGACTGCGCCTCCTGGAAGAGTCGGGCGTGGTCGAGGGCGAGGGCGGCGCGCCGCGCGAGATCCAGCGCGAACGTCACGTCCTCGGGGCCGAACGACCGGTCGGACTCCGCGACCGCGAAGGCGAGCACCCCGACGGTGCGGCCGTGCGCGACCATCGGCACGCCCAGGTAGGAGCGCAGGCCCAGCGTGCGGATCACCTCGGCCTGCTCTTCGTCGCGGCCGAGCGCGTCGATCATCGCGTCCGAGATGGTGGGGAGCACCAGGGGCGCTCCGGTCCGGAAGACTTCAGGGCCGCCGCCCGGCGCGTCGAGCCGTAACGGCACCGCCGAGAGGTAGTCGCGGAGCAGCTCCGTCTTCGCGGGGTCCACGTGCGACACCGCGACGGCGCGCAGGAACTCGCCGTCCGGCAGGTACACGCCGCACCAGTCCCCGACGTGCGGTACGGCGAGCGTGGTGATGCTCGCGAGGGTCCCCTCGAGGTCCAGGGAGGACGCGAGCAGCTCCCCGGCGTGCGCGAGGAACGCCTGCTGCTGGGCGTGCTCGCGTTCGGCCTGCGCGAGGCGGGTGCGTTCCAGCGCGGTCGCGGCGAGGTCCGCGAGGGTGAGCAGGAACGCCTGCTCGTCCGGGGTGAAGGGGTGCTCGTCCTGAAAGCTGAGGACCAGCACGCCGAACGGCTCCGCGCGAACCGCGAGGGGCAGCAGGGCGAGCGCGCCGGGCGAACGGCCGGACAGCGCCGGGAAGTCCGGGTAGTCCCGGGTGATGTCCGCGCGGGTGAGGAAGCGGGCCTGTCCGTCGCGGGCGGTCGCGGTCACCGGGAGGGGCAGGTCGAGCGGGAAGCGCTGCCACCGCGCGGTGAAGCGCTCGTCGTAGCCGCGCTGACCGAGCAGCACGAGTTGACCCCTGCCGGGATCGACGCGGACGAGGCTGCCCGCGTAGGCGCTCACGGCGTGCAGGGCGTGAGCGAGCAGGGCGTTCACGACCTCCGCGGGCGTGTCGGTCTGCGCGAGGGCCGCCGTGACCCGTTGAAGGCGGTCGCTGCGCTGGCGGGCGGCGCGTTCCGCGTCGAGCAGCCGGGCCCGTTCGAGGGCCTGCGCGAGCTGCGCGGCGAGCGCGCCTGCGAAGTCGCGCTCCTCGGGCGTGAAGATACGCGGGTGGTCGAAGGAGAGCGCCAGGACGCCCAGCCGGGTGTCGTTGGCGACCAGGGGCAGCGCGGCGAGCGCGCGTGTCTGGTGGGCGCGGTGCTCACGCACGGCGGGGTACTGGGTGTCGAGTTCTTCCGCGGTGACGTAGACCGGGATGCCTGCGCGTGCGGCGTCGGTGATGGGCAGCGAGACGTCGAGCGGCACGCGCGTCCAGCCTCTGACGCGGTCGTCGTACCCGGCGGCGCGGACGAGGTCGAGGGCCGCGTGGTCGTCGCTGGGGCGCAGCAGCAGTCCGGCGTAGGCGCCGAGGGCGGGCAGGGCGACGTCGAGCGCGGCGTTCATGACGTCGGTTTCGCTGCCCGCGACGGTGAGGGCGCGGGTGAGGTCGAGGAGCTGCCGACGTCGAAGTTCGCTGGTTTTTCGGGTGGTGATGTCGCGGAAGTGCGCGGCGACGCCGTCCGCGAAGGGGAAGATCCGGGCTTCCTCCCAGAGGCCGAGGCTGGGCAGGTGCAGTTCGAACTGCCGGGCTTCGCGTTCACGCATGACGTGGAGGTACTCGTCGTGCAGGCGGCCTTGTCCGGCTTCGGGGAAGACGTCCCAGAGGACCCTTCCGATGAGGTCGGCGGCGGGTCGGCCCGCGAGGGCGGCGGCGTGCGTGTTGGCGTAGGTGTAGCGCCAGTCCGCGTCGAAGGTGCAGAAGGGGTCGAGCAGCTCGTCGAGCGCCGCGGGCAGGTTGGCAGGTGAGGGCGTGTTCATGAGTCGGCCGGCGTGGCTGCTCCGAGCCTACTGCCCGTACCGGGGCGGGACGAGCGGCGACCAGGAAGCATGAACGTCGAATGAAGCTTTGTTCGCGCCATCGACTTGAACGTGGTGTGCCCGTGATGCGCGTGCGAGAGGGAGGGGATCCTGTGGGCAAATTCGGACGACGGCGGTTCCGGACGTGTCCGGCCTCGACGAACACCATGTCCGGCAACGGTTCCGAGGAATGCGCCCAGAGGATCCCGACCTCCAATGGACTACTCCTGCCAGGGTTTGAGCACGATCTTGCCGATCGTGCGGCGCGCCTCCAGCGCCAGGTGAGCTTCTCGCGCTTCGCGCAGCGGCAGCGTACGGATGTCGGGCAACCGCAGCCGTCCCGTCGAGGCGTCGTCCACGAGCGCCATCAGGGCCGGTCCGGCGTCCTGCGGCCGTTCGACGAACCACGTGTTGATGTTGAAGCTGGTGATGGACTGGTTGGCGCCGGGCGCGTACAGCCACGTCTCCATCGTGGCGGGATCGAGGGACGCGGACACACCGCTTGCCGCGCCGTACACGACGAGCCGCCCGAAAGGCGCGAGGGTCGAGAAGGTCTGGCGCAGCACGTCTCCGCCGGACGCTTCGAGGGCCACGTCCACACCTCGCCCGTTCGTGAGGGTCCGCACCCGCGCGGGCCAGTCGGGCTCCGTGTACACCACGACGTCGTGAGCACCGAGGGCGCGCGCCGTCTCGGTCTTGTCCGGATGGCCGACGGCCGCGATGACGCGGGCGCCGAGCGCGCGCGCGATCTGCACGGCGAAGCTGCCCACGCCGCCGGTCGCGGCGGGCACCAGCACGTGCTCGCCGGGCTGCACGCGAGCGGTGAGCGTGAGAATGATGCGCGCGGTGGCGCCTGCGACGATGAGGGTACCGGCCCCGTCGAAGTCGAGGGCGTCGGGGATCGGCACGGCGGCGGCCGCGTAGGCGACGGCGAACTGGGCGTAGCCGCCGTACCCGTTGGGTCCCGCGAAGGCGAAGACGCGAGTCCCCACGGGCGGACCGTCCACGCCGGGGCCGAGCGCGGCCACCGTGCCCGCGATCTCGCCACCGGGGACGTAGGGGAAGGCGGTGTCGAAGGGGTAGGGGTCGCCGCGGCGGCGCTTGACGTCGGAGAAGTTGACGGACGCGGACTCGACCCGCACGAGAAGCTGACCTGGACCGGGTTCGGGCACCGGCACGAGGTCGAGGTGGAAGTCCGGGCCTCCCCGGACGTGGACGCGGGCGGCGAGCATGTGGTCGGGAATCATGGTGTCCCTCCTTGAATTTGAGTGGATATCAACCTAATGGTCGCGGAATCAAACGTCCTGGGTCAGCGCGGTCACCTCCCGCAAGTCGCTCAGCAAGGCATGGAGCCGCGCCGTGCCGATGCCCGCCTCGATGCGCGCCTGCACGCCCAACCACAGCGGCACGGCGTCGCGGATGGCCTCGCGCCCGCGCGGCGTGATCGTCACGACCCGGGTGCGACGGTCCTCGCCGGGCACGACCGTGACGAAGCCCTGGGCTTCCAGCGGGCGCAGGTCGGCGGTGAGGGTCGTGCGGTCCATGACGAGGGCCCTGGCGAGGGCCTTCATGGTGAAGGGCCCCTGGAAGGCGACGGCAGCAAGGACGGCGAACTGCGTGATCCGCACGCCGCTCGGCGCGAGCGCCTCGTCGTACAGGCGTGTGAGGGCGCGCGCGGCGATGCGCGTGTTGATGGCCGCGCACCCGACGAGGGCCGCCTCCATCTCCGCGTTCGTCACCGGTTCTTCGCCCGCCACAATAAGAGGATATCAACCTAAATGCGAGACGTCAATTACGCCCGAACAATACCGGCCCCGCGCGTTCCTGCCTTGCCCCTCGCGGAGGACAGCGGTGGCAAGCTCGTCACGAGCGGACCCGGCCTGAACCCCGAGTCGGGGAAGCACGGGGCGCCGAAGCGCGCGAACCGCGCGAAGTTCATGACGAACGGTGACCACTGGCAGGCGTTCGTGGAGACGGTACGCGGCACCCGACATGCGAACGCGCCCGTGCACGAGGTCACGCAGGAGCACCTCGCGCTGAAGTTCGCGACGCCCCACGAGAACCCGTCGGGCACCGGGCCGCACGTCAGCAAGGCCAACACCGGGCACGGACAGCCTCAGGCACGACGGACGGTCGACCCACGCCGTGACGGGTTCACTGCGGTACGTCATGCACCGTGCTCGACGGTCGGTCGGGTCAGCGGTTCACGGGCTGCGCCTGGGGTTCCGGAGCCGTCAGCTGCCTCATCAGGCTCGCGGTGTCCATGAGGTGCCACAGGTCGGTGTTCCTGCCGTCCTGCGAGCGCAGGAAGTGCAGGTGGCGGATGCCGATCCTCCGTCCGGTCGGGGCGAGGGTGCGGAACGGCCCCACCTCGAAGTGCAGATCCGGGAAGGCGCGGCGCATCATGGGCACGACGTGCTGACGCATGTCGGTGCCGGGCGTCTCCTGGTGATCGGTTCCCCCGCCGGGGATCACCTCGTCGAAGATGGTCACGTCGGGGTGCTTGTCCGCGCGTCGAGATCGGTCGAGATCAGCGCACTCCCTTCGATGCGTTCGGCACCGTGCAGCGCGGGACCCGCAGGTCGGCAAAATGGCGTCGGTCGTTCAGCCAGACGGCGTCCCGAAGGACACGCGGCCCAGGACCAGCCGTGACGCAGGTCGCGACCGACACCGGTCGTCCCGCGGCCGGTGAGCGTGTCGACAGTTTGGGGAAGTGCCGCGTGTCGTTCAGTCGAACGGGGTCCACGCCCAGTGACCTTGTGGGCGCGGCGGCGCTCGTCGGCGAGACGGAACCCAGGTGTACGAGCAGCAGAACGGCGACGACTGTACCTCCGGTGCGCATCAGCGACCTCCTGCCGCCGGGTCGTCGTGTGCTTTCCCCGCGACCAGCGACAAGAAGAGGGTACGAAGGGGCCGTTCCAACCCCGTGACGAGCACGTGACAGCCGCGCCGATCATGGGAACCGCTCGACGACCACACCTCGACGCTTCAGGGCGGCGAGATACCCGCCGCGCCAGGTCACGTCGTCCAACGACGAGACGATCCGCTCCAGCAGGGGCGCCGCCTCGTCACGGCAGCGCGCCGCGAGCGAAGCGTCACCGGTCTGCTCGAAGACACGAACCCCATCGAGCAGGAGCCGCGCGGCCCAGCCGACCGCGCCGACCCGCTCGGCACGTGCCTTCGCGTCCAGCAGCGCGGCCCATGCCGACTCGGGACGACCCGCATACGCGTGCACGATCACCCGCGACCACCCGAGCAGCACCCGTTCCTCGACATCGAGCCTTTCGGGGTCGGTCGTGACGCCCACGCAGGTCGTGGCGTCCCGAAGGTCGCCGCGCAGGCAGAGGGTCATGACCTCCCAGGGACGCACCGCACGCCACGCGGGTCGAAGCGACCGCGCCTCCGACGCGAAGCGGTACGCGCCCTCCGACTCGCCCACCTCCAGCGCCAGCGCGCATCGCCACGACGCGGCCTCGTCCAGGGACACCGCCACCGACGCGCTCGACCCGAAGTACCGGGCCTGGACGTCGTCGAGCGCGGCGAACGCGCGCCTCGCGCTCACGAGATCGCCCATCTCCAGGCATACCGCGCCGAGATTCAGGAAGCCCCACCACAGGTTGGGCGGATGCTTGTCCGCGACGGTCGAGACGCGCTCCAGCACGCGTCTCGCTTCACCCAGCTCACCCTGCGCGCGCAGCACCGCGCTCAGCACGTTCGCCATGGGACGCGCCTGCGTCCACACGCCCAGCTCGACGCAGCGCGCCAGTCCCTGCCGCAACTGCGTCGCCGCGACGTCGAACTGCCCGAGGTGCGCCAGCGACATCCCGATCACCCAGGTGCTGCGCGCTTCGGTCACGTGGTCGTGCAGCCTCACCGCGAGACGACGCGCCGCGTCCGCGTGCCGTCTCGCGTCCTGGGGACGGTTGGAGGTCCACGCGAGAAAGGCGTGCAGGGCGTGCACCTGCATGGTCAGCGACGGTGACGCGGCTTCCTTCGCGAGGTGTAGGGCCCGCTCGGCGTGCCGTGCCGCTTCGCGTGGGTGACCGAGGTCCGCTTCGACGTCCGCGAGGCCGCGTTCGGTCTCGACCCCTCCGACCGCGTCGGTCCCGGCAACCGAACGCCTCCCGGCCAGGTCGTACCAGACCCGCGCCCGATCAGGATATCCCTGAGTGACGAGCAGTCGACCCAGTGCGAGCGCGGCGCGCGCCTCCCAGTCACGGTGGCGGGTGCGTCGGGACATCAGGCGCAACCTCACGAACGCGCGCTTCGCGCCCTCGAGGTCACCCAGGACGAAGTGCGCGTCGCCGATCTCGGCGAGGAGCCTGAGGCGCGACGCCTCATCGACGTGCGTGGAAGGCCGGGTCCTGAGGAGCCGCTCCACCGACGTCAACTGCCGCAGCGCTTCACGCGGGGCGCCCTGCCGCGTCGCGAGCGCCCCCGCGTCCAGCCCCAGCCGCACGGCCTCCGGCAGGCACGCCGGACCCGCCAGCCGAGCGTGATGTGCGAGCACGCCCGGCGTGGCGGACCCGGTCAGCGCGGTGAGCGCTCTGCGGTGGTACACCTGACGGTGCAGGTCCGTCATGTTCCGGTACGCGGCCTCCCGGAACCAGTCGTGCGAGAAGCGCAGACCACCGTCCTCGTGCGCGATCACGACGTTCGCGTTCGTGAGGTCGTCCAGCGCGCCGAGCACGACGGCCTCCGGGAGATCAACGAGGCCCGGGAGCAGCGCGGGCTCGTCGAGACGCTCCACGACGCTCAGGGCGCGCGCGACACTCACCGCGCCCTCCGAGAGGCCGTCCAGCCGTCTTTGCAGCACGTCGCGTGCCGACCCTCGCAGCAGGTCACGCAGCGCGGCGTCGCCGTCGATCCGCCAGCCCCGCTCACCGAGCGTGGAGAGCGCGTGCACGATCAGCAGTGGGTGCCCGTCGTCGTGCGGCGCGAGGACGGCCGCCACCTGATCCGGCGTCACGCTGGCGTGGTCCTTCGCGGCGAGCGCGGCGGTCCAGCCGCGCACGCCGTCCCGGGAGAGCGGACCCAGGAATGTCGTCGTGACCGGTATTCCCTCCAGCCGTGCTGTCCAGTCGGTCACGCGAGCCCAGAGCCTGCGGTCCTCGCGGCGAGCCGTGACGAGCGCGAGCACCCGTTGGTCCCTCCACGCCAGCAGGCAGGTGTGCAGAAGCTCCAGCGTGCCCACGTCCGCCCAGTGGGCGTCGTCGAGGACGACCACCAGCGGCGCGCGCCGCAGATGGACCGCCCCCCAACGTCGGAATTCGTCGGTCATCAGGGACCGGCGTCGCGCCCGCTCCAGGGGACCCGTGGAGTCGCCGGTCCCGCCGGTCGTCCAGCACGTGAGCCCCGAGGTGTCGGGGTCACGCGCGACCTCCGCCTGGATGAGGTCGAACACCGGCTGGAGGGGGAGGCCTCCGGTCGGTCGGGTCCGCAACGTCCACACGTGCGCGCCGTGACGCTGGGCCCACGAGACGAACTCTCCCACGAGACGGGTCTTCCCGATGCCCGACTCACCGTGGACCAGCAGGACCCGCGCGCCGCCCCGTGCCACGTCGTCGTAGGTCTGTCGGAGGTTCTCGAGCTCCACGTCTCGCCCGACGAACAGAGGAACGTGTTCGACTTCACGCGGAACGACCCGGCGGGTGAGGGTTCGTGTCGCCTGCTCGGCCAGAGCACGCAACGCGAGGGGCGGGCCGACGTGCAGTTCCCGCTCGAAGACTCGCTCGCAGACGCGGTACGTCTCCAGCGCCTCGTCCGGCTGACCCAGTCGAAGGCGCAGGTCCATCACCTGTTGATACGCGCCGCCGTCGAGGTCATCCAGTGTGAGCCAGCGGAGAGCCACCTCGAGGGCCTCCTGAAGTCGGCCCACGGCCGCCAGTCGCCGGCTGAGCCGTGTGAGCAATGCCCGTTGCCGCCTCGCGTACAGTTCACGCTGGACGTCCAGCCACGCTTCGAACTGCGGCGCGTCCGGGAGGTACAGGCCGTCGAGGAACGGACCGCGGTACAGGCCCGTGACGGCCCGCGCGTCCGCGAGGTCCACGTCATCCGGGGCGGCGTCCACACTGCTCGCCAGGCGCTGGGTGTCGAGGGTGAACGCGCCGGGCGGCACGAACGCCACGGTGCTGCGATCTGCGAGGAGCAGCCGCTCCCCCTGCCCGTCGGGGAAGGCGCGCCGGAGATACGTGAGGCACTTGCGCAGCGAGGTGAGTCCCGACGTGGTGTCCACGTCGGGCCACAGGAGCGTCCCGAGCCGCTCGCGGAAGTGCGGCCCCTCCTGCTCCACGAGGTACGCGAGGAGCGCCAGGGTTTTGCGGGTCGGGAAGGTGATGGTGTGGTCACCGGAGGTCACGACGGCCGGACCGAGGAAGCGCAGCGCGAGGATGGTCATACGCGCTCCTGTGGGGAACCCTGCACGGGACGGACGGGGCTGACGACCCCACCAGTATAGGACCGAGGCTCCGCGCTCAAGGAAAGGAGCGCCCGAGAGGAGGTTGTGTTCGGTTCGGACCGGACTCGGCACGAAGGCCTCGGTCGCCGCGGTGCTCCGATCCACCTCGGAGTGCGAGCGCGCCTCGGGATGCCGGTTCGGGTTCGGTTGATCGAATCACCTTATTCCGAGCTTGACAGTCGGATTTAAGTCTGCGAGAGTTCCCGCAGACGTCCGGCAGGACGCCACGCGCCCGCCGCGCTCAAGGAGAACCATGCCCATCCGACCGCTGCTCACCACCCTGCTCCTCGCCCTCACCACCATCGCCGCCGCCACCAGTTACCCCGTCACCATCACCCACGACCTCGGCACCGCCACCCTCCCCAAAAAACCCACCCGGATCGTCGCGCTCGGCCCGCACGCCCTCGACCTGCTGCTCTCCCTCGGCATTCAACCCGTCGGGTACGGCGAGGCGTCCACCTACCTCGCCACGCCCGCCTTCGGCTCACCCATCCGCAACATCAAGTACCTCGGGAGCCGCGTCACCACCGTCCCCACCAACGTCGGCGACCGCTACCACCCCAACCTCGAGATCCTCATGACCCTCAAGCCGGACCTGATCGTCGGAGAGAACTACGCGTCGGAAGCCTACCCGCAGCTCACGCGGATCGCCCCCACGCTGCTGTTCAAGGGCACCGACCGCGACGAGTGGCAACGCACCCTGCCCCTCATCGCCAGAGCCACCGACCGTGAGAAGAACTACGCGGCGGTTCTCAAGCGGTACCAGCAGGGCGTCACCGACACCCGACAGAAGCTCTCGAAGGTCATGGGCGACAAGAAGGTGCTGGTCGTCTGGACTGGCGGTGGCGACGGCCGCAACCTCTTCAACATCAGCGACAGTGGCGACTGGACCGGCGGGCTCCTCGAGGACCTCGGTCTCCACGTGATCGACGCGAACAAACGTGACGCCACCGTGGGCGTCGAAGGCCTCGGCGCGATGAACGCCGACGCGATCGTGGTGCTCGCGTCGGGCAACAACACTCCCACACGCGCCCGGGCGGACTGGACCGCCAGTGCGCTCGCGTCCCGGCTGCCCGCCAGCAGGGCCGGACGGGTGTACTTCTTCGACTACCACCTGTTCCGGCGTCTGCGCGGTCCCATCGCGGCCGAGCTGATCGAACGGCAACTGCTGCGGACCCTTGCCGAGCGCTAGCGTCCGTGCGACGGACCGGTTCGCCGCAGCAGACGCACCGCACCCATCCGGCACCTCGACGAGCAACGCGCCCCTCCCCTGCCGACAGGAGGACGAGCATGACGCGGACGACCGAGCTCGAGGCGCAGGTGCACGTCCTCCCGCCCGGAGCGCGACGAACCACCGGTCGTACGTGAAAGGGTGGATGACGCCGTTCGAGTCGTCCGTGAGCAACATCCACCCGTCCGGGAGCACCGCGAGATCCACCGGGCGGCCACGCACGGTCTGACCGTCCACGAAGCCCGGCGGCGCGCTGTGCGCCGTCACCGTCGCGAAGGCCGGCGTCGAATGATCGCAGGACGTCTGATCCCTGCGCGCGGCGAGCTGGCCGAAGCTTTCGGGCGGGAGGTCGTCGCCCAGCAGGTCCCGACCGTTGTTGGTGGCGTGCATGGCGCTGGAGGCGGTCAGTGTGGGTGAGGCAGCAGCTTGTTCGTGCCGGGGCGTGCGCGGCCCTGGTGGTCGTCGTGGTTGTACAGCCCGCAGGACGTGAGGGAGAGGCAGCCGCAGCCGATACAGCCCGCGAGGTCGTCGCGCAGTCGCGTGAGGGTGGCGATGCGGGCGTCGAGTTCGGCCTGCCAGGTCTGCGAGAGGCGGCGCCAGTCCTCGGCGGTGGGGGTGCGCGCGGCGGGCAGGCCGTCGAGGGCGCGTTTGATGTCGGCCAGGGGGACGCCGACGCGTTGCGCGGCGCGGATGAAGGCGAGACGGCGGAGCGTGTCGCGGGTGTAGCGGCGCTGGTTGCCGCCCGTGCGGGCGCTGCGGATGAGGCCCTGACGTTCGTAGAAGTGCAGGGCGGAGACGGTGAGGCCGCTTCGCTGGGCGGTCTGTGCGGGGGTGAGGTCGTGCGGGCGTTCGGTCATGGGATCCCTCCGGTCTTGACCTTAACAATACTTGAGGTTTTAGAGTGCGGTCATGACACGCCCCACCAGGCTCCCACACAGAGTCCCACACCCCGACGGCCACCCCGACCCGCCCCGCTCCGCGTTCACGACGTCCCCCACCCCCGCCACATCCTGAAAGGACCCCACATGCCCAACGCCCTCATCACCGGCGCCTCCCGCGGTCTCGGCCTCGCCCTCGCCCAGGCCCTCCACCTCCAGGGCTGGACCCTCACCCTCACCGCGCGAACCGCCCGGGACCTCGAACTCGCCCGCCTCACCCTCGGCGCCGGCGCCGACGTCACCGCCCTGAGCGGCGACGTCAGCGACGACGCCCACGCGAGCGCCCTCATCGAAGCCGCCGCTCGATACGGACGCATCGACGCGCTCGTCAACAACGCCAGCACCCTCGGCCCCACCCCCCGCCCCACCCTCGCCCACTCCCCCACCGAAGCGCTGCGCCGCGTGTTCGACGTCAACGTCCTCGCGCCCCTGCGTCTCGTCCAGCTCGCCCTGCCGCACCTCACGCCCGGCGCGCGCATCCTCAACCTGAGCTCCGACGCGGCCGTGGAAGCCTACGAAGGCTGGGGCGGGTACGGCGCCAGCAAGGCCGCGCTCGACCACCTCAGCCGCACCCTCGCCGCCGAACACCCCGACCTCCGCGTCTACAGCGTCGACCCGGGCGACATGAACACCCGCATGCACCAGGAGGCCTTCCCCGGCGAGGACATCAGCGACCGCCCCCCACCCGAGGCGAGCGTGCCCGGTCTGCTCCACCTCCTGCTCGGACACGCCCCCAGCGGACGCTACGTCGCCCGCGACCTCACGAAGGTCACCTCGTGAACGCCGACGCACCCTCCGTCCACGAAACCCGCGTGGTCCTCACCGCGAGCGACCTCGACGCCACCGTTCGGCTCCTCCAGGAGGGCCTCGGCCTGCACGTCCTCGACACCTGGAACGACCCGAACGGCCGGGGCGTCGTCCTCGCCGCGGGCTCCGCCACCATCGAGGTCATCGACGTCCTGCAGGCCGAACGCCTCGACGACGTCGAGGCCGCCGGGCAGCGCTCAGGGACCGTCCGTCTCGCCTTCCGCGTCGACGACGTCCCCACGGCCTCGCGCGACCTGCGCGGCGCCGGAGCGCGTTCCCTGCACGAGCCCGTCCGCACGCCCTGGGGGCTCAACCAGCGCCTCACGCACGCCGGGCTGCACCTCACCCTCTTCGACCCCGCCACCCTCCCGGAGCGGCCATGACCGCCGCCGCCCGCACCCTCGACTTCACCCTGCCCCCGGACCTCGAAGCCCACGAACCGCCCGAGGCGCGCGGTCTCGCCCGCGACGAGGTGCGTCTGCTGATCTCACGCGTGCACGACGACCACGTCTCCCACCGCCGCTTCCGCGACCTGCCCGACGTCCTGCACGAGGGCGACCTGCTGGTCATCAACACCTCCGGCACGCTCCCCGCCGCCCTGAACGCCACCCGCGAGAACGGCACGAGCGTCCACGTCCACCTCAGCACCCACCTGCCCGCCGACCTCTGGATGGTGGAGCTCCGCGTCCCCGACGCGAACGCCACCCTGCCCTGCCGCGACGGACACGCCGGGGAAGTGCTGAACCTGCCCGGCGGTGGCCGCTGCACCCTCCTCGCGCCCTACGTCACGGACCGCACCACACTCCGCGCGGAGCGCCCCACGAGACTCTGGATCGCCACGCTGCACCTCCCGCTCGCCCTCCACCCCTACCTCCAGCGGCACGGTCGGCCCATCCGGTACGGGTACGTGACGCACGACTGGCCCCTCTCGACGTACCAGACGGTGTACGCCACCGAACCCGGCAGCGCCGAGATGCCCTCCGCGGGCCGCGCCTTCACCCCCGAACTGCTCGTGCGGCTCGTCACGCGCGGCGTGCACGTCGCTCCCCTGCTGCTGCACACCGGCGTGTCCTCCCAGGAGGATCACGAACCCCCCTACGAGGAGTACTACCGCGTCCCCGAACGCACCGCCGAGCGCGTCAACGCCACCCGGCGGGCGGGCGGACGGGTCATCGCGGTCGGCACGACCGTCGTCCGCGCGCTCGAAAGCGTCACCGACACCCGCGGCGTCACCCACCCCGGCGAAGGCTGGACCCGCCGGATCGTCACGCCCGACACGGGCGTCCGCGCCGTACACGGTCTGCTGACCGGCTGGCACGAACCACGCGCGAGCCACCTGCTGATGCTCGCCGCGCTCGCCAACCCCGAACACCTGCGGGTCGCCTATCATGCCGCGCTGAGCGAGCGATACCTCTGGCACGAGTTCGGCGATCTGCACCTCATCCTGCCCTGAGCGTCCCGGCGCTCCACAAGACGCTCAGGGCGGCGATCCGCGGACGGCGGGCGTGACGGCAAGCGCGAGCCCTGGTGTTCATGGAAGCACAGGTCAGGCCGGCCGATACACCGGGGACCTTCACCGTCGAGCGACACGTCTCCGGAGCGGAAGCGTTCCGACCAGCCACCCTGGCAGCGCGGCCGCACGCGGCGAACGTTCCCGTTCCGGACGTGCACTCACGACGCCCGGCGGGTGAGGTGGACGTGGTGACCTGCTGGGCTTCCGGATCGACCGTCATGGCCCGACGCCGGCGGCCATCCGCAACATGCGCTCCAGGCCCTCGTCCACCCACCCCTGAGGGTCGCGCTGCCACGCCTCCAGCCACCACCACACGTACCGGACGCCGGCGAACCGTCGAGCGACACGACGACCCGCCTCGAACACCTCGTCGGAGAGGTCAATCCCACGCGCCGCGAGTGCCGAGCGGTACACCCCTGCCGCTTCCGGGCTGTCGAACGTGTCCCCGAGATCCAGGAACAACGACGCGTAGCGTGCCTGCCCCCAGTCGATGATCAGCGCCCGTCCGTCCCGCTCGAGGACGTGCCCGTGGTACACGTCCGTGTGCGCGAGGGTACGCGTTTCACTCCACCCCTCGAACTTCAGCACGTCCCGGGTCAGATGCGACGCCGACGCTTCGACCGCGTCCACCCACCCGGCGTGGCGCCGCATGAACTCCGCGTGATCGAGCGCCCGCGTCCAGGCGCCCGCCCAGCAGGTCCGCACGATGAAGTCCTCCAGGTACACCGCGTCCACGGGGGGCAGCCAGGCAAGGTCGTCGCCGCGTCCGAAGTGCCGGGCGTGGACTTCACTGAAGGCGAGCGCGGCGCGCCGTTTGGCGTCGAGGTCCCAGCCGAGCGGGGTCTCTCCCGCGTCGAGCAGGGCGACGTCCTGCGTGTCGTCGGTCGTGAGGTCGGGGATGAACGTACGCGGCACGGCGTGCAGGTCGCGCAGCGCGTGGAGGGTCCGGCGTTCGGTGAGGCCGCACGGTTTGATCACGAGCCGCACCTCGCGTCCATCTTCGAACGTCACGTGCCAGCGCCGCACGTCGACGCGTGATACGCCAGGATCGATCGGGAGCGCGGCGGCGCTCGTCACGTCCGCGGTCGATCCGCCGAGGTGCCGGGCGGCGGCGATGAGGTCGAGTTCGGGCATGCCTCGACTCTAGAGGGCGCGGCGGGAGTTGAGGCGGCAGGGCGACGAGCGGATTAGCCGCGCCGTCGAACCGAACGTGGAGACACGTTGGGAAGGGTCGGGATTCCTCCACGCGCCTCCGGCGCTTTGCCGGGGGGTAGGGCAGGGCGTCAGGGAAGGCGGGCGGCCATGCGGCGGCTCTCATGATGCGGCGGGCGGGTGCGCTCGTGTCGTCGTGGTCTCGTCGGATGGCTTCGTCGTCGCGGGCGCCGGCCTCGTCCTGCTCGACCGGGCGCCGGCCCGCGGGGACCTCAGCCCCTCGCTCGGTGCCACCGCCGACGCGCCCGCTCGTGCGGGGCGCACGGCTTCCGCGCGTCGACGACGGAGATGCTGCGCCGCGAGGGACGACTCAACCCTCGCTCCCCGCCCCGAGGGCCGCGCGGATCTCCTGGGCGGTCGCCCTGGCGCCGCGGCCCACGCCGATCAGCGTCGCGCTCGCGAAGCCCGTCCACTGCCCGTACCCCACCAGCCACAACCGGGGTTCGAGCACCGAACGCGTACCGTCCACGCGGACGCGACCGTCGGTGTCCAGCACCCCGAGGGGCCGCAGGTGAGAGAGCGCCGGTCGGAAGCCCGTGCACCAGATCACCGCGTCCACGGCCTCCTCCTGCCCGTCCGGCCACACCACGCCCGAAGGGGTCATGCGCGTGAACATCGCCCTCGCGCGCAGCACGCCCCGCTCGCGGGCCTCCCTGACGCCCGGCACCATCACCACGTTCCCCAGGGACGGAGCCCGGAACGCCTCGCCCGCCTGCTCGGCCCGGTACCGCCTCGTCGCCACGTCGAACAGCGCCCGCCCGTCCACGTCGTCCGGCAGGAACGCGGGCGGGGTCAGCGTCGCCCAGGAGGCGTGCGCCACCATCGACACCTCCGCGAGGATCTGCGCGCCGGAATTGCCCCCGCCGACCACCACGACGCGCTTCCCCGCGAACGCGCCCGGCGAACGGTACCGGGAGGAATGCAGTTGCACCCCGCGAAAATTCTCACGGCCCGGCAGGTCCGGGACGATCGGCGCGTCCCAGGTACCCGTCGCGCTCACCACCGCGCCCGCACGCCACGCGCCTCGGTCGGTGGTCACGCGCAGCGCCTCGCCGTCACGCTCCACGGCCTCCACCCGGACGGGACGACGCACGTCCAGACCGTACCGCTCCTCGTACGCGGCGAGATACGCGATCACCTCGTCCCGCGCGGGGTACGTGTCCTCACCGCCGGGCATCGGCACGCCCGGCAGCGAGCTCCACTTCGCGGGGGAAAAGAGCCGCAGGGAGTCCCACCCGTGACGCCACGCGCCGCCAGGACCGTCCTGAGCGTCGAGGACGACGGACCCGAGGTCCGCGCGCGCGAGTTCGCGGCCCACGGCGAGGCCCGCCTGCCCCGCGCCGATCACGACGACGTCGAGCGCGTCCACGTCAGGCGCCGTCCGGCGGGAACGCGCGCGTTCCGGGCGTGGCGGACCGCGGCCGGCTCGTGAGGACGGCGAGGGCCGAACCCACGACCGGCGCGAGGACGTACCCGACGGCCAGGCGGGCGGGGAAGCGTCCGGCGAGGACGAGGACGAGGGCGAGGGTCGCGGCGGGGTTGATGTGCGCGCGGGCGATCCGGGCGTACGTGCCGAGGAGTTCGCCGGCGAGCGCTCGCGGAGCGAGGGTCGTGCGGAGGGCGGTCATGTCAGGAGGCGGCGACGATGGGGGTCTGCTCGTAGCTTTCCGGCGCGTCCTGCCCGTTCCTCAGGGCGAGGACGAAGGCTTCGAGCTGACGCTTCATCTGGTCACGCACCTCGCGCCAGCGGTCGTGACTGCCGCCGCTCGGGTCCGTGAAGGGGTAGTGGAGTCTCGTCGTCCTGGCGGGGTAGCTGGGGCAGTTCTCGGCGGCGCTGTCGCAGACGGTGATGACGTAGTCGAACGCCCAGGGGTCCGGGACGTCGAGGACCTTCTTGCTGGTGTGCGCGGAGAGGTCGACGCCGAGCTCGGCCATCACCTCGACCGCCTGGGGCTTGACGCGGGTGGCTTCGGTGCCGGCGCTGTGCACTTCGAGGGTGAGGTCGTGCTCCCGCGCGAGGCGGCGCAGGAGGCCCTCGCCCATCTGGCTGCGGGCGCTGTTGTGGGTGCAGAGGATCAGCACGCGGGTCATGCGGTCACGCTAACACAGCGAACAGAATTGATGCTTCTCGGGGAGTTCCGTCAGGTACACCTCGCGCAGGACGTCTCCGCCGAGCCCGTACATGGGTTCGGGCAGGAGGCGGTAGTACGCGTTGCGCCCCCGGGGCTCGCTCGCCACCAGTCCGGCGTCGCGCAGCACGCCGAGGTGATAGGAAACCTTGCTCTGCGGGAGGTCCAGGGCGGCTTCGAGGTCGCAGACGCATCGCTCGCCGCGCGCGAGGATACGGATCATGTCGAACCGCAGGTCGTTCGCGAGCGCCTTGAGGACGGTCAGGGTACGAGGTTCGGCGGGCGCGAGGACAGTCATCGACCCAATTGTATGCTTCTGCGGTGTGAAGCCGTGCACATCGTCCGGTCGGCCGCGAACGCACGTTCTCGGAAAAGACGCGACCGGCCGCCCTCGTCGAAAGGGTCCGGCTAACGTGCCGGTGTCCCGCCTCGTCCGGCACGTGACCACCCGGGAGCAGCGGCCTCTCGGGCGCTCGCGGCAGCAGTTCCGCCGCTCTCACGAGCACCCCTGCGCCCCGGAACAGCACGTCCCGCTCGGCCGCGACGACCAGCGGGTGGCGCGTCCTGCGGGCCGAGCAGCAGCGCGTGCGTGTTCCCGTATCGCGTCCGGATCGTGATGTCCTCGGTCGGGAACGCGGGAGCTCGCCCGCTCAACCAATCGGGTGGCGTGTACGTCGGATCTTGTGCACATACCCGTGGGTCCTTCACCCGTTGGGTACCGGTCCATGCGCGGATGGACTTCTCCTCCTGACGCGGTCCTCGTGCGTTGACCGTCCGTCAGAGCCACCTCGACCGTTCAGGCTCTTCGCTGCCCCCTGTGCCCCGTTCCGGCGGGATCGGGCAGCAGAAGGAGAGGCACGACGACCGCGCCCGTCAACCCGACGAGGCTCCCCACCCGATCCAGCAACGTCGGCAGGGTGTGCAGATGGAGCAGGTGATAGGTCAGGTGCGGCACCCCGTAGACCAGCGCGGCGAGCCCGACCACGCGGGCCGAGATCAGCCCCGGCGCGGTGAGGGCGAGGAGCGCCAGCAGGGCCAGACTGAGGTTGAGCCCGCCGACGTCTCGGATCAGGTGCTCGTTGTACGGGCCGTCACCCGCGACCCAGGTCCCCAAGCCGGGGAACCGGTCGTAGAATCCGCGGGGGGCGAACTGCGCCCAGGCGCCCGTCACCGCCGACGTGACGCTCAGATAGGCCAGCGCCCACGAGGTCCGGCGGTCAGGACGGGCGCTCACCGTGGCCCGGCGGGACGCCGAGCGTACCCGTTGGGCTGCGAGGCGTGCTCGTCGAGCCAGGCCTGCCAGGTCCGGCCGACCCGCAGGGCGGTCGGTGACGTGACGTGTCCTCCCCGCATGGCCCTGAACATCGGGATGGGCAGCGGGACGGACAGCGTCACCTTCCGGTTTCCCGTCGCGCGGAGCCAGTCCCGGGCGAGGCTGTCCAGAGAACGGATCTCGGGGCCGGCCAGGTCGGGCAGACGCCCGGCGGGCGGCTGGAGGGCCGCGTGTGCCAGCCGTTCCGCGAGGTCCTGGGCGTCCATCGGTTGCAGGGTGATTCCAGGGGGAAGCAGGAGCAGGGGGCCTCGTCCGAGCAGGCCCAGGAGGTACGCGACGAACTCGTGGAACTGCGTGGCCCGCTGGATCGAGTACGGAAGGCCGCTCGCGATCAGCTCACGCTCGACCGCGAGTTTCGCGGCGTAGTAGTCGTAGAAGCCGAGGGCGTCGATGCCGACGATGCTGACGTAGAGGACGTGCCCGACCCCGGCCTGCCGCGCGCTGCGGAGCAGGTGCCGGGCGCCTGCGAGATCACGTTCTGGTTGTCGAGGGGTCGTGGCGGCGTGGAGCACGACGTCCACGTCCTCGAGCGCCGCCGCCAAGCCGGTTCCGTCGCTCAGGTCGCCCTGCGCCCATTCGACGTCGCCGTCCCCTTCGGGGTGACGGCGGGTGAGGACGCGCACGGTCGCGCCTCGCGTCTAGAGTCGGCGAACGACGGCGCCTCCCAGGACGCCCGTGCCGCCGGTGACTAGCACACGCATGCGGAGGACACCTCCAGCGTTGCGAGTGGATGGGGGTTCAGGCGTGAGGCGTCCGGGCGTGACATGGCGGTCTCCTTGAAGGCGTGAGGCGGTCGCGAGCGGGAGGGGCGACACGGAGGGAAGGTGGTCCGGTTCGCCGCCCGCAGTGGGAGTGATGCGACGGACTTCGTCCGGGACGTCACGCTCTGCTGGCGATCCAGGTCAGACCGAGCGCGAGCGTGGCGCACAGCGGCGTGAACAGTCGCGTGTCCCACACGCTGAACGGCGTGGTCTTCACCCGCTTGGACACGCCGACGTACCGGAAGTCTCCCAGGGCGCGCAACGCGAACACCGCGCTCAGGGCCCAGGTGGCGCCGCGCACCCAGGCACGCGGCACGGGGAGCGCCGTCACCTCGCCGGCGGCGAGCGTGACCACGCCGGCGAGGAGCAGGGCGCCCGCCACCAGCAGGGTGGCCAGGCGTCCCGGGCGGAACGGCCGTCCTCCATCCGTCGTCGTGGGGATCACGGTGCCGACGCCCCGCGCGCCGCCCCAGGCCCAGTACACGTGCAGGGCGCCCAGGAGGAACAGGATGGCCGCGACGAGCGCTGGCAGCGTGGGAGGTCCGCTCATGCCGCGTGCGCCCGTGGAGTCGCCCGTGATGGCGACGCGGGGAGCGTGTCGCGCGTCACGGGCGTTTCTTCCCCCGGGGCGCGAGCGGAGGGGTCGTGTGCGCTGACCCTCTCGACGCCGTCCGCTGCGTCGTCGGTCCTCTCGGTGGTCCTGTCTCCCGGCGCCTCGGGATGCCTCGATCTTTGCATGGGAACCCCTTTCCAACGTTTATGTACACCGTAACATATGTCATTCTATACATAGCAACAGGGCGGGTCGATCTGGGAGAGTGGGGACATGAACGTCACGGCGCTCGGGTACGTGCTCCTCGGCCTGCTGGCGCGGGAAAGCAGATCCGGCTACGACCTCGCCCAGAACCTGCGGCGGCCCGTGGGCTTCTTCTGGGCGGCGAACCACAGCCAGATCTACCCTCAGCTCGCCCGGCTGGAGGAAGAAGGCCTCGTCGAACACGAGGTGGTGGACCAGCGTGACCGTCCCGCCAAGAAGGTCTACACGCTCACACCCAGGGGAAGGGAAACGCTCCGGACGTGGCTGGTCGAGCCGCTGACCTTCCCGACCTACCGGGACGAACTGACCCTGAAGGCCTACTCGCTGTGGCTGGCCGATCGGGTCGAGGCGGCGAGGATGCTGCGCGAGCACGCCGAGGAGCACCGCGCCCGCGAGGCCGTCTGTCAGACCTACGTGGACGACCTGACCGACCACGCGAGCGAGGCGTTGACGCGCGTGGACACCCCGGAATTCGCGGCGTACGTCGCGGCTCAGCGGGGGGTGAGCATCGCCCGGGAAGCGAGGAGCTGGTGCCTGTGGGTCGCGCGGTTACTCGAAGCCCAGACGCCACTCACCGAAGCGCAGCTCCGGTCGCTGCCAATGCCCCCGTCGTGAGGTCTCGTGCCGACACCGCGGGCACCGCCCTGGCAGGCGAGCCTCACGGCACTCGCGCTCCTCTCGTGGGGCGCACCTCGTCATGCTCGGCGCGAGCTAAGCCTGCCGTACGTGCGCCCGCTTCAGCGGCGAGGGAGCTCCCCGGACGACGACGGATTCGTGTTACCGATCACAGGGCCGTGCTCTCCCCTGTTCTACTTTCGAGGGCCGGGCCGGCTCTTCCACTCGACTTGAAGTCACTTTTTCTTGACTCCGGCGACTTCTCCCCGCTAGGATGTGATCGATAACAATCATTCACTGCCAACTCACGCACCGCTGTCCTCCACCCTCACCGGCAGACCACGAGCCGCTCGACGTCAGCAGCACGGTCCCCGCATGGAGATGCCGATCGACGAAGACCGTACGAGCACCACGGACCCCCGGCGCCGACGTGTTCGCCACTCCGTCCGCTCCGCACTGCGGACGTCTCCTGCACGCCGGCACCGGACGGGCCACTACTATGAAATGGGAGGGACCTCTTGACCCACCATTCCCGGCACGTCCTGCACCGCTTCGCCGGTCACGCGTATCGAGCGGATCCTCCGGCGCGACGGGTGGCCAAGGCCCACCCGAACCACCCGCGGCACTTCCTCATCCGTCCGTCAGCAAGTCGTTCCTGAGGTCAGAGATGTCAGCAACTCGTGCAACAATCACCGATGTCGCCGCACGAGCCGGCGTGTCCCATCAGACCGTCTCGCGGGTGATGAACGAACACCCGAACGTCGCGCGCACCACTCGTGAGAAGGTCCTCCGCGTCATGCGCGAACTCGACTACCAGCCCAACCGCGCGGCCCGCACCCTCTCGAGCCAACGCTCGGCGACCATCGGCGTCGTCAGCTTCGGCCTGAGCTTCTATGGCCCCGCGCAGATGCTCGCCAACGTCGAGCAGGCCGCCCGCGCCCGGGGATACAGCATCGCGTTCGCCAGCGCGCCAGAACTCAACGAACGCGAAATCGAACGCGCCATCGAGGAACTGCGCAAACACTTCGTCGACGGGATCCTGCTGATCGTCCCCATGCAGGGCCTCGACATCGACCGGGTGCGCGAGTTCTGCCGCGGCGTCCCCTTCGCCCTGATCGACACGCCCGCGGTGAGCGCCGCGCCCGGCGCCAGCATCGACCAGCTCGAAGGCGGCCGGCTCGGCGCCGACCACCTCCTGACCCTCGGCCACCAACGCGTCGCCTGGATCAGCGGACCACGCCGCTGGCACGACGCGCGCCTGCGCGTCGAGGGGTGGCAGGCCACGCTCACCGAAGCCGACCTCACGCCCGTCGCCGCGATGGAGGGTGACTGGACGCCCGCCAGCGGCTTCGCCCTCACCCAGGAACTCCTCGCCAGTCGCGTGTCCTTCACCGGGCTGCTCGTCGGCAACGATCAGATGGCGCTCGGCGCCCTCTGGGCCCTGCACGAGCGGGGCATCTCCGTACCCGACCAGGTGTCCGTCGTCGGCTTCGACGACATTCCCGAAAGCCGCTTCTTCCATCCGCCCCTCACCACCGTCCGTCAGGATTTCGCCGCGCTCGGTGTCGAGAGCCTCACCGCCCTGCTCGAGACCATCGAGACGCCGGGCTCGGACACCCGGCCACCCCGCGTGCTCAAACCACAACTGATCGTCCGGGCGAGCACCGCCGCGCCCTCGAGCACCGATCGACGGGGACGCCGATCCTGAACCGCGGAGCCTGACATCTTCCGCGTGCGAGGCGGGCCGCAATACGCTCTGCGGCCCGCCTCGTCGTTTCGGTTCGCGGGGGCGTCCATGAAGAGCGGCGCCCCCTGCTCGCGCGTGCCTCGTCAGTTCCTGAGACCCTGCGCGAGCACGTAATACAGGTCGCTCAGGCGAAGGTTCTGCCGGAACTCACGCAGCGTGGTGCCCGAATCGATGACGGCGAGCTCCACCGCCGCGATCGCGGCAAAATCCTCGAGGTGTTCGCTGGTGAGGGCAGAGCTGTAGCCGGTGTGGTGCGCGCCCCCCGCGTGAATCCACGCGGCGCTGGCCGTCTTGAAGTCCGGCAGGCATTCCCACACGGCGCGCGCGACGGGCAGCATGGGCAGGTCCGGGTGCGGTACGGCCGTCACTTCACTCACGATCAGCCGGAAGCGGTTGCCGAGATCCACCAGCGAAGCGTTGACGGCGGGGCCGTGCCGCGCGTCGAAGACCAGCCGCACGGGGTCTTCCCTGCCGCCGATGCCCAGCGGGTGCACCTCGACACGGGGAGTGCCCGCCGCGATGGTCGGGCAGACTTCGAGCATGTGCGCGCCCAGCACCTGATGCCGGCCCGGTTCGAGGTGATAGGTGTAGTCCTCCATGAAGGACGTGCCGCCCGGCAGACCGTACGCCATGACCTTCATCGCGCGGACGAGCGCCGCGGTTTTCCAGTCGCCCTCACCGCCGAAGCCGTACCCTTCGGCCATGAGGCGCTGAGTGGCGATGCCCGGCAGCTGGCTGAGGCCGTGCAGGTCCTGGAAGTTGTCGGTGAAGCCCCTGAATCCGCCTTCCTCCAGGAAGCCGCGCAGGCCCGCCTCGATGCGGGCGGCGTCCCGCATCGAGGCGTGACGTTCACCCCCGGGATGCAGGTCGGGTGCGACCGTGTACTCACGGAGGTACGTGTCGACGAGCGCGTCGACCTGCGTCTCGGTCACGGCGTTCACGCGCGCGGCGAGCTCCCCGACGGGGAAGGCGTTCACGGCGAAGCCGAAGCGCATCTCCGCGGAGACCTTGTCGCCCTCGGTGACGGCGACGTCACGCATGTTGTCGCCGAACCGGGCGAACCGGGCACCCTGAAGGTCGTGCCACGCCCACGCGGCGCGCGCCCAGGTGCCGAGCCGCGCCTGAACTTCCGGGTCCGACCAGTGCCCGACGACCACCTTGCGTTCGAGGCGGAGCCTCGTGTGCAGGAAGCCCGCCTCGCGGTCGCCGTGCGCGGACTGGTTGAGGTTCATGTAGTCCATGTCGAGCGTCGCCCAGGGCAGTTCGCGGTCGAACTGGGTGTGCAGGTGCGCGAAGGGCTTCCTGAGGGCGCTGAGCCCGCCGATCCACATCTTCGACGGGGAGAAGGTGTGCATCCAGAGGATCAGGCCGGCGCAGCGCGGGTCGCTGTCGGCCTCGCGGCAGAGGCGGCGGATGTCCTCGGGCGTGGTGAGCACGCCCTTGGTGACGATGTCGAGCGGGATGAGCGGGCTGTCGGCGAGGGCCTGTCCGATGACGCGGGCGTGCCCGGCGACCTGCTCGAGCGCCTCGGGACCGTAGAGGTGCTGCGAGCCGCACACGAACCACACCTCGGCCGGGGCGAGGTTCGCGGGGCGCGAGGGCTGAAGTGCGGAGTCCGTTCGGGTGACGAAGGTGGTCATGCTGTTCCTTTCCCGGGGGTGAGCGTGCCGGGCCGTTGTCCGTAGACGCCCTGGTACCGGTCGTACAGTCGGTCGATGTGCTCCTGTGCGATGCGCTGGACGTTGCCCAGCTGGCAGGCGAGGAAGACGGTGCGCGCGACGTCCTCGCACATCACGGCGGCTTTCAGGGCGGCGCGTGGGGTGGAACCGATGGTGAACACCCCGTGGTTCTTGAGGATGATGGCGGGGCTGCGGTGCCCTCTCAGGACTCGGACGACCTCCGCACCGATCTCCTCCCCGCCGATCAGGGCGAACTCCCCGCAGGGAATGGGGCCGCCGAACTCGTCGGCCATGGCGGTCAGGACGCAGGGAATCTCGCGGGCGTTCGCGGCCCAGGCGGTCGCGTAGGGGCTGTGGGTGTGGACGATGCCGCCCACGTGGGGCAGGTGCCGGTAGATGTACGCGTGCGTGGCGGTGTCCGAGGAGGGACTGAAGGCCCCTTCCACGACGTTGGCGTGAAGGTCGGTGACGACCATGCTGTCCGGGGTGAGGTCCTCGAAGGTCACGCCGCTGGGCTTGATGACCATCAGCTCGCCGTGACGGGCGCTGATGTTCCCGCTCGTCCAGGTGACCAGGCCGTTCCTGGGCAGCTCCAGGTGCAGTCGCGTCAGCTCCGCGCGAAGGTCGGGGCAGGTCATGCCGGCACCTGCCGGGATGGTTGGGCGCTGTGCGCCTCGTCGCGCATGCTCCTGAGGACCTTCATGGTGGGGAGGGCGCGACCGAACAGGTCGTGCAGCCTCCTGTACTCGCCGTACAGACGCGAGTACAGGGCGTGACGTCTGGAGTCCGGGAGGAAGGCGTGCTTCCGGACCTTGCTCATGTGTGCGGCGGCGGTGTGGATGTCCGGGTGGACGCCCGCGGCGACCGCCGCGTGCATGGCGCTGCCGAGGGCGGGCGCCTCGGGGCTGTCGGAGACGCCGATCGGCTTTCCGAGCACGTCCGCGTAGATCTGCATCAACGTGGTGTTCCTGGTCAGGCCGCCCGCGGCGATGAAGTCGTGGACGGGGACGCCGGAGTCCTCGAACGCTTCGACGATGACGCGGGCGCCGAAGGCGGTGGCTTCGACGAGCGCCCTGTAGATGTCCTCCGGGCGGGTGGCGAGCGTGAGGCCGAGGATCATTCCGCTGAGGTCCGCGTCGACGAGGACGGAGCGGTTGCCGTTCAACCAGTCCAGGGCGAGCAGACCGTGCTCTCCGACGTGCTGGTTCCTGCCGAGGTCGGTGAGGAGCTCGTGCAGGCTGCAGCCGCGTTCTCGCGCCAGGGCGTGGTACTCGGCGGGCACGGCGTTCTGCACGAACCAGGCGAAGAGGTCGCCCACGCCGCTCTGACCGGCTTCGTAGCCGTACGCGTCGGGGGTGATGCCGCCGTGGACGACGCCGCACATTCCCGGGACGTTCGCGAGGGTGTCGCCGTTCATGACGTGGCAGGTGGAGGTGCCCATGATGGCGACGAGCTGGCCCGGGTGGATGGCGCCGACGGCGGGCGCGGTGACGTGCGCGTCGACGTTTCCGACGGCCACGGCGATGCCGGGCCGGAGGCCGGTGAGCCGCGCGGCGTGGTCGGTGAGGGTTCCGGCCTGACTTCCGAGCGGGGACAGGTCGCGGGAGAACTTCCGGTCGATGACGTCGGCGAAGTCGGGGTGGAGCGCGGCGAAGAAGTCGGCGTCGGGGTAGCGGCCGTCCTGGTAGAGGGCCTTGTAACCGGCGGTGCAGATGTTGCGGGTCTCCTGACCGCAGAGTTGCCAGACGACCCAGTCCGCGGCTTCGATGATGCGGGCGGCCGCGCCGTAGATGTGCGGCGCCTCCTCGAGCATCTGGAGTGATTTCGCGATCGCCCACTCGCTGGAGATCTTGCCTCCGTAGCGGGCCAGCCAGGGCTCCCGACGCGATTCGGCGAGCGCGTTGATCCGGTTCGCCTGTGGCTGAGCGGCGTGGTGTTTCCAGAGCTTCACGTACGCGTGGGGTTCGTGTTCGTACTCGGGGAGGAAGCAGAGTGGGGTGCCGTCGCGGGTGGTGGGGAGGACCGTGCAGGCCGTGAAGTCGATCCCGATCCCGACGATCCGATCCGTCGGGATGCCGCTGCTCAGCAGATGCGGGATGGTGTTGCTCAGGACGTCGAGGTAGTCCTGTGGATGCTGAAGTGCCCACTCCGGCGGGAGAGGGACCGGGCTGCCGGGCAGCTGTTCGGTCATGACGGCGTGGGCGTAGGGGTGAACCGCGCTCGCGATGTGCTGGCCGTCTCGCGTTCGAATCAGGACGGCTCGTCCCGAGAGCGTTCCGAAGTCGACGCCGATGGTGTAGAGCTCACTCATGGTTGCTCCTCGTGGAGAAGGATCGGCTGGACGCCGTTCTCGTGCTTCCGGGCGGTGTGGCGCCGGCCGGAGGGGAGGCTGCGGTGAACGACGGGCGCACCTGAAATCGCCTGGAGCCGCTACTCGCCTTTTCTGCGGGTGGAGTTCGACTGGAGGATCACCACGACGAGGAGGAACACACCACGGATGACGTTCTGCCAGAAGACGTCGATGGAGATGACGCCTTTGCCGTTCTCGAAGTTGAGGATGTTGAAAATGAGGCCGAGCAGGGTCACGCCGACCATGGTGTCGAAGAGTGAGCCTCGCCCGCCGGTGAGGAGCGTGCCGCCGACCACGACACCCGCGATGGCCGTGAGTTCCCAGCCGACGCCCTCCACCGGTTGACCGGCGCCGAACTGCGCGGCGAGGACGACGCCCGCGACACCGGCGAGCAGGCCGCTGATCGTGTACACGAGGACCTTGACCTGATCCACGCCGAAGCCCATGAGCCGCGCGGCGTCCTCGTTGTCGCCGACGCAGTAGATGGAGCGTCCCGTGCGGGTGGAGCGCAGCAGGAACAGCCCCGCGAGGAACACCACGATGACCAGGACGACGGGAACGGGGAGGCCGAGCCAGTCGCCCTGCCCGAGCCGGGCGAACCCTCCGCTGCTGTCGACCGACACGGCCGCCTGGCCGGACGCGAGTTGCGCGATTCCGCGCGCTCCGAGGAACGTGCCGAGCGTGGCGATGAACGGCTCGACGCGCAGCCGTGTGATGACCAGACCGTTGAGCAGACCAATCGCGGCGCCCGCGGCGACCCCCGCGAGCAGACCCACGCCCGCGCCGTGGGGACTGGCGAGGGCCGCGATCACGCTGGTCATCGCCGCGACGCTCCCGACGGACAGGTCGATGCCCCCCGTGAGGATGACCATGGTCATGCCGATCGCGATGAGCATGAACATGGCGTTGTACCGGAAGAAGGTGCTGGCGTTGTAGAGGGTGAAGAAGCCCTCGTAACGGAAGGCGGCGAACGCGACGAGGACGACGAGGGCGACGAGCGCGCCCTGACCTCGAAGCAGCGTGGCGGGCGCCAGGCGGGTGGACGTCGGGAGACTGAGGGCCATGTCACTTCCTCCGGTACTGCAGGGCGACGGCGGCGATGATGATGGCGGCCTTCACGACGAGCGCCGCCGCGTCCGGTACGCCGTTGACCAGGAGCGTGTAGCGAAGCAGCTGGATGAACAGGGCGCCGACGAGCGTCCCGACCAGGGTGACCCTGCCGCCGCTCAGCGCCGTTCCACCCACCGCGACGGCGGCGATCGCGTCGAGTTCCATGTTCTGGCCGACGAGATTGGCATCGGACGAGCTGTTCACGGCGATGGTGATCAGGCCGGCGAGACCGGCGAGGACGCCGCTGATGACGTACACCGTGATCCTGGTGCGGTTGACGGGGACGCCGGCGAGGCGTGAGGCCCGGTCGTTCCCGCCGACGGCGACGACGTAACGGCCGAAGAGCGTCGAGCGCATCACCCAGGTGGCGATCACGAGGATGGCGAGCATCAGGAACACCTGGATGTTGACGCCGAAGATGCGGGTGGTGCCGAGGGCCGTGAAGGACGCGCCGGTGAAGTTGACCAGTGCGCCGCCGCTGACGACCTGCGCGACACCGCGACCCGCGATGAACAGCACGAGCGTCGCGATGATCGGCTGGATGCGGAAGCGCGTGACGAGCAGACCGTTGAACGCGCCGCACAGGGCCGCGGCGCACAGGGGCAGGATCACGGCGAGGGGCAGAGCGACGATCGGGCTGAGGCCCCGGTCGAGGAACAGCAGCGGCGCGATGGCGCCGCTGATCGCCATGACGGACCCGACGGAGAGGTCGATTCCTCCCGTGGCGATGACGAAGGTCATGCCGACCGCGACGATCAGGATGGTCGCGGACTGCGTCATGTTGATGTTGAGGGAGTTCAACGTCAGGAAGTTGGGGTTCGCGACGATGTTGTACAGGACGAGCGCCAGCAGGGCAATCAACGCGCTCGACGGGGTGAATGGCCTCCGCCCGCGGGGTGTGGGGGTCTCAGTCGTGGCCAGCATGGTGTTGTCCTTCATGGGCGTCGCTCTCCAGGGTCGGTTGGTGTGCGTCGTGGGCCATCGCGCTCAGCACCCTGGATTCGCTGAGGTCACCTTCCTGGAGGCTCGCGACGGGTCTGCCGTCGCGGAGCACGGTCACGCGGTGGCAGCCTTCGATCAGTTCCTCCAGTTCGGAGGAGATCATGAGCACGCCGAGGCCTTCGCCGGCGAGTTCGCTGATGAGCCTCTGAATCTCCGCTTTCGCGCCGACGTCGATGCCTCGGGTCGGTTCGTCGAGGATCAGCAGGTCGGGGTTCATGCAGAGCCACCGGGCGAGCAGGACCTTCTGCTGGTTCCCGCCGGACAGCTCTCGGATGGGCTGGTCGTAGCTGGCGCAGCGGACGTTGAGGCGCCGGGCGAACTTCTCCACGACCCGCTGTTGTGCCGCGCGATTCACGATGCCTGCTCGGGTCAGCCTGGGGAGCAGCGCGAGCGTGAGGTTCTCGCGGACGGACCAGTCGGGAATGATGCCGTCCTGCTTGCGGTCCTCGCCGCTGAACGCGACGCCGTCACGGATGGCGTCATGAGGGGTCTTCCAGCGGACGACGCGGTTCTTGAAGCGGACCTCTCCACCTCTGGGCGGCTCGGCGGCGAACACGGTCCGCGCCGTTTCCGTGCGGCCGGAGCCGAGCAGCCCGGCGAGCCCGACGACTTCCCTGCGCCTCACCTGGAGGTTGACGCCGTGAACTCGTGGCGCTCGTTCGAGAAGCTGCGCGTCCAGAATCACGTCGTCGCCCGGACGGGCGCGTTCGAACCCCGTCCGGCCTTCCTGCACGACGTCCTGCGCGTTGCGGCCCAGCATGCTCGACACCAGCTGAAGCTTGCCGAGGTGGCTGAGTTCACCCTGGTGGACCGTCTGGCCGTCACGCATGACGGTGATGTGACTGCAGACGGTGTAGAGCTCGTCGAGTCGGTGGGACACGAAGATGACGGAGACACCCTGATCTCGGAGTTGCCGGATGACGCGGAAGAGCGTCTCCACTTCGCGGTCGTCGAGTGAGGAGGTGGGTTCGTCCATGACCACCAGTCGGGCGTTCAGGGCGAGGGCGCGTGCGATGGCCACCATCTGCTGGACGGCGAGGCTGTAGTTCTCGAGGGGTTGGGTGACGTCGATCTCGACGTTGATGCCTCGAAGGATCCGACGAGCTTTCGCGTGGGTGGCCCGCCAGTCGATGACGCCGAAACGGCGGGGTTCGTGACCGAGCAGGACGTTCTCGGACACGGTCTGCAGCCGCACCAGGTTGACTTCCTGGTAGATGGTGGCGATTCCGCCCTGCTGCGATTGCTTCGGGGAGGAGAAGTCGACGCTGCGACCATGGAACGTGATCGTGCCGTTGTCCTTGCGGTAGGCACCCGTGAGAATTTTGAGCAGGGTGGATTTTCCGGCACCGTTCTGTCCGATCAGTGCGTGCACTTCACCGTACCCCACGTGAAGGCTGGCGCCTCGCAGGGCCGGAACACCGGCGAAGGCTTTGTCGATGCCGGACATGACGAGCAGCGTGTCTTGAGTCATGGTACCTCGACCTCCGAAGTGCCGATCCACCGAATACACGAGCGGGTCAGGTGCCCTGGGAAGTGCACCTGACCCGTCGCCTGTCCGGAGGAATGTCAGGGACGACTCGACGTCGTGTCAGTCGCTGCGGCCGGCGGGTCCTGCGGCAGGCTCAGAAGGCGTAGCCGAGCATCGCTTTGGCGTTGGTGGCGTCGAAGAACTTGTCCTCGTTCACCATCCGCACGGGAATGGTCTTGCCTGCCGCGTAGTCCTTGAGGGTCTGGAAGGCCTTCACGCCGAATCGGGGATTGCACTCCACCGTGGCGCCCAGCTTCCCGTCGACGATGGCCTGCAGCGCGGACTTCTGCCCGTCGATGCTGACGATGGTGATGTCCTTTCCGGGTTTGCGGCCGGCGGTTTCGAGGGCGGTGATGGCCCCGAGGGCCATTTCGTCGTTGTGGGCGTAGATCGCGCTCGCGTTCGGGTGCGCCTGGATCAGGGTCTCCATGACTTTGCGCCCTTCGTCACGGGTGAAGTTGCCGGTCTGGGAGGCGACGATCTCGATGCCCGGGTACTTCTTGACGTAGTCCTCGAAGCCCTTCTGACGCAGGATGGCGGGAGAGGAGCCGGTGGAGCCGAGAAGCTGGATGACGGTGGCCTTGCCGTTCGTCTTCTTGACCAGCCACTCCGCGGCCCGCTTGCCTTCCTCGTAGAAGTCGGAGCCGATGAAGGTGACGAAGTCGCGTCCCGGGACGGCCACCTTCTCGTCGACGTTGCGGTCGATGACGAAGAGGGGAATTCCGGCGCGCTTGGCTTCGAGGACCACGGGCGTGAGGGGCTTCTCCTCGCGGGGAGTCAGGAAGATGGCGTCGACGCGCTGGGCGATGCAGCTGCGAACGTCGGAGGCCTGCTTCGCGGCGGATCCGTTGGCGTTGGTGAAGATGAGGGTCCAGCCCAGCCGCTTTGCTTCGTCCTGCATGGACTTGGTCTGGGCGAGTCGCCAGGGGTTGTCCATCTCGGATTGCGTGAAGCACACGCGGTACTTGGGCTTCACGGCGAGCTTGGGCAGTCCCGCGGACTGCGACTGGGCTGCCGCCAGGGCGAGGGAGGCCGCGACGGTGGAAAGAAGCATGACTCGAACGTTCATAAGTCCTCCGGGTGGTTTCGGCAACGTCATCGGAGCCGCACTCAGGCATGGGTCCTGAGCGTTGCAGCGTGAGATGCTCTTGCCTTGATGTTGTGAACGATAACAGCGTACGGCGTCACTCTATCCGTGTCAAGCCGTCAGCGCACCGGGCGTGCACCCGGTCTCTCCCCCGGTGGAAGGACCGGACCTGCGCGGCCGTTCCCGTCACGCGCGTCCGGCCGCCCGCGTGGCCCCGTCCTCCGTCACACATCACCCAAAGACCCGATTTTGTCGTGTCCGACAGGTCCGGCCGATTCCCGCGAGGTCGGGATGGGCACCCCTGAGATGTGCCGTGACCTGCCGCGCTCCCCGTCGATCGGGCGCCGTCACGCCGGGCACGCCGGGCGCCGCGACCCCTGGACGGCCGCTCCGTCCTTCGCGCCTCGCGGGTCGACACTCGCCGAGAGGACCACTGGTGTGAACGATAACATCGGCGTGAATGGTGATGACAGGACGGCCGTTCCCGGGTACCTCGTCTTTCGAGGCGTCGTCCGGCTCACGACCGTCGCCGCTCTGTCGACCCGCGGGTCTCGTCCCCTCCCCCTCTCACCATCACGGCCCTCTCGAAGCGCACGATGGAGGTCTCCGCTGCGTTCGAGCCCGCGCTCACCGGCGACCGCCCAGCGCCCTCCCTTCGTGACGGCCACCCGTCGCACGTCCTTCACGCTGCCGCCGCAGGGCGGTCGAACGGAGGCGCCTCATGCACGACCTTCCGACCCTCAGCCTCTTCGGGTCACGTCCGCCAGTGGGCAAGCCCATCCCGGCCAGGCCGATCCAGCGCGCCTCGATCGTCGCGCTCATGGCGCTCCTCGCGGGCGCCGCGAGCGCCCAGGCGCCCGGCGTGACGCTCCGGGCGGGACACGCGAACCTCTTCACCGGCCAGCCCGCGGAGATCAACGTGGAGCAGGACGTGCTGGAGCTCGCGCCCGGCGCCTGCACCGGCGTCCACGAGCACGGCGGTCCCGGCCTGGAGACCGTCATCAGCGGAACCATCACCGTCGACACACGCGGCGAGACGAGCAGGCGGACCGTCCGGGCCGGGCAGATGTACGTGATCCCGGTGGGCGTGGTGCACAACGTCTGCAATCCAGGGCGGGTGCCGGCGGTGTTCACGGCGGCCCTCCTGCTGCCCAGGGGCGCCGCGGCCGTCACGCCCCGCTGACCTGCACCGGAAGCCACGAAGCACGCTCCACCTGCAAGGGAGGACGTTCATGCGGCTCACCCTGACGTTCGCGCTCACCCTCGCCCTCACGACCGGCATGGCCGCCGCGCAGACTCACGACGGCCACGTCGACATGCCGACCGCTGCTGCCGGCGCATGAACTGCTCGGGTCGCTGCTGCTCGACCTCGGACGGCCACGTGAGGCGCTCAGGGAGTTCGAGCGGGCGCAGCGGACAGACCCGAATCGCCTGATGGGCTGGTACCTCGCGGGACTCGCGGCGGAACGCGCGGGCGTCACGGTGAAGGCGGACCTGGACTACGCCCGCTTCCTCGCCCAGCGGTGACCGGGAGGGCGACAGGTCACCCGGATGCACGCCGATCAGGCCCGGCCGGCCACGCTGGTCTGCCGAACCCGGCGCCCTACTCGCGGACGGTCACCGGGCACAACACGAGCTGACACAGGTACGGCCTCGCTCCCCCCCGCGCCGCGTACTTCCCGAAGACCTCCAGCAGTTCCGCCTGCATCGCCCTGGCGTCCTCGAAGTCCAGCGACAATGCCGGGTACACGAACGACACGAGCGCCGGACCCTGAGCGCCTGGTGTCAGATCCTCGTCCGGTGAGCGGCTCAACTTCGAGTGCATCCGTCCGTCCTCACCCCGCGCGACCCGCAAGCCCCACCCCTCGCCCATCTCCCGGAGGGTCCGGGCGACATTGCGCCGAACCCAGCCTGCCACGTCACCCTCCACCCCTTCGAGGTACGCCTCGAGCGACTCATAGCGGGTGACCTCGAACGGCACGAAGAACACCGCCGCTGCCGCCCGGTACAGCCGCATCGCGCGTCCCTTGCGGCGGCGCTCCGCTTGCACGTGCAGCAGGCCCAGCGTCGTGAGGCGCCGCACGCGGTACCGCACCCAGTCGAGGTCCTCTTCGAGGGCGCGCGCCACGTCGGACATGCTGCGCGCCTCGTCGAGGAACGCGTCGAGCAGCCGGGTCGTGCGGAGGTCCAGCAGCGCGTGCGCTGCCGCCGGATCGTGCACGGTGAAGCTACCGAAATGTCGGCCTGTCATGTTCGGTAGCTTACGCGGACACTGGACGCATGTCGCTCCTCACCCTCGAACACGGACCCACCACCGCGCCCAGCGTGCTCTTCCTGCACGGCGCGGGCGTCTCCTCGTGGATGTGGACGGACACCATGCGCGCGCTTCCCCACCTGCACACCCTCGCGCCCGACCTGCCCGGGCTGGGCAGAAACCGCGACGTCGGTCCGTTCGAGGTGACGCGGGCCGCGATGCTCCTCGCGGCGTTCATCGAGGAGCGCGCCACGGACGGACGCGCTCACGTGGTGGGGCACTCACTGGGTGGCGCGGTCGCCGCGCAACTGACGGCCATGGCGCCTGAAGTGGTGCGCAGCGTCACCCTGATCGGCGTGACCGCGCGGCCCATGCGGTTCGAACGACTGCTGGTCGCCGTGACCGTCGCGCTCGGGCCGTTGATGCGTCACCCGAAGGTGATCGCCGCGCAGGCGGACGCGCTGGGCGTGCCGATGGAGGCGCGCGCGCAGTTCGAGGCGGACCAGCAGGCGATGACGGCCGAGACGTTGAGGGCCGTGATGCGAGAAGGCGCCGGTTTCCGCGTTCCACGGGAACTGAGCGAGGTGGACGTCCCGGCACTGGCGTTGGTCGGCACGCGAGAAGCGGCAGTCAATCGCGCGTCGGCCCTCGCGCTCGCACGAGGAATGCGGCGTGGACGGGCGCTGAGCGTTCCTGGAGGCGGGCACGCCTGGCTGGCACGGCAACCGGACCTGCTCGTGCGGACGCTCCTGGCGTTCTGGTCGGACAGCGCGCTCCCCCACGAGCTGGTACCCTCGGCCCTCGACCCTGCACCCCGGCATGCCAGATCCTCGTGGATGAAGCATTAGCGCCATTTCAACTCTGATTTGTCACCTCACAGCGGGAGGACGGTCCCGTCATCCGGAAGCGTCGTCGAGCCTCCAAACGCGGCCTGCCCCTCGGCGAGCACACGATCACCCGTGGCGAAGCGGGCGAGATGCACCAGCGCCAGAGACTTCGCCCGTGCCGACCGCGCCATCTCACCCGCTTCCCTCGCCGTCGGATGCATCAGGACCGCCGCACGACGCGCCGCGTCCTGCCCGTCCGACTCCGCGACCAGGGCGTCGCACACGAACAGATCCGCTTCGCGCGCGCACGCCACGAGCGCGTCGCACGGCACGCTATCCGCGCTGTACGCCAGCACCTTTCCACCGCCCTCGACCCGCACTGCGAGCGTGGGCACGCGATGCCGCACCTCGAAAAAGCGCAACTCGAAGCCGCCGACCTGCCACCGAGAGCCTGCCTCGACCGCCACAAAACGCTCGGGTGCCGGGCGCGGCACCTCGGGGTACGTGGCCTCGATCAGCTGCCGAGCGCCATCGAGGGCGTCGATCGGCCCGTAGTACGTGACGTCGAGCAGACCCGCCAGAACGAAGGCCATGACCCCACCGATGTGATCACCGTGACGGTGGGTCAGAACGACGTGCCTGACGTCATCGAGACGAAGATCGACCCGGGCGGCCTGCCGGGCGAGTTCGAGGCCGCCGCCGGTGTCGAGCATCAACGGTGCGAAGCCGCCGCCACTGACGTGAAGCGCGAGATTGCCACGCTCAGGATGCAGCGGCGCGCCCGTGCCGAGGGCCACGACGCGAAAGGTGTCTTGGGCCATGCGGGAAGTGTACCGGCATTGGCCGCCCGGACCCAGGATGAGACGCCCGGTCCGAGGAAGTGCGGTCGAACCCGCGGGGTTGTCCCCGTCCCGCATGAAAAATCAAAGTCGACGTGCCATTGACGGAACCCGGACCCGCGTCGTGCTCCGGAGAACGATGTCCTCCGGCAACGGGGGCCCCCGCCGGACGACCGCCCACCCACCCGACCGCGAAGGGGCCGCTCAGCGCGCACAGAGCGACTCCTGGACCCTTGAGGTCGCCCGCCCACGCGGACTACACCGAAATCCCTTCCCGGCAAGGAGGCCGTTGATGCGCAAGAACGAGCCGATCGGCGTCGCTCTCGGGTTGCTCGTCCTCTCGTCCGGTGGGTACGCACACAACGCCGGTCTCGTGCGGCTTCCCAACGGGAACTGCGTGACGGTGGGCAGCGAAAAGTCGGGTCCCGAGGTGCCGGAGTCCAACCCTCACCGCAACACCCTCGGCCCCGCCGACGACCTGGGTCGTCTGGACCTGATTCCGGAGTCCCGCGGGGATCAATACGGCCCGCGCTTTGCCGCGACCCGGGGGAACAGCGCCGTGGAACCGCCGAACCCGAACGTCACGTGCACGCAGGGCGACGGATCCGCCACCGGTCAGGAAGCCAAGGAGCAACGCGTCCCATAGGAACCAGGGGCCTCACGAGGGCTGCGGATCGCGGCACGGGCACGGCCCGCGCGCCCGTCAGACGTCCTTTGCTGGAGTTCAGCGCCCGTCCAGCGCCAAGCGCCCGACGGCGGCGGTTACACTCGGCCTATCATGACCCTGCTCGAACGGGCGGACTCACAGGAGCAGCTCCTCGGCTGGGCGAAGGACGCGGCCGCCGGGCAGGGACGGCTGGTGCTCCTCGCCGGCGAGGCGGGCGTCGGCAAGACGGTCTTCCTGCGGGCCTTCGCGCAGCGTCACGCTCGCGGCGCCAACGTCCTGACGGGCGGGTGCGAGCCGCTGTCCACCCCGCGTCCCCTCGGCCCACTGCACGACATGGCCGGCCGTCTCGGTCGTGAATTCGAGCAGCTGCTCGACGCTGATCGGCGGGCACGCATCTTCCGCACGTTCCTCACCTTCCTGAACGACCGTCCCGGCGGCGCGAGCGTGATCATCGAGGACGCTCACTGGGCGGACGACGCCACCCTCGACCTGCTGCGCTTCCTGGGCCGCCGGGTCGAGGGAACCCGCACGCTGCTGATCGTGTCCTACCGGGATGACGAGGTCGGTCCGAACCACCCGCTCAGGGCCGTCATCGGTGACCTCGTCACCTGCACGTCCACCCGGCGGCTCAAGCTGCTCCCCCTGTCCGAACCGGCCGTCGGGGAGCTCGCGCGTGAACACCACCTCGATCCCGCCGCGCTCTACGCGAGGACAGCGGGCAATCCGTTCTACGTCACCGAGGTGATCGAGAGCGGCACGGACGGCGTGCCCGAAACGGTCCGGGACGCGGTCCTCGCGAGGGCCGCGCGGCTGTCCCCGAGAGCGCGCGCCGCGCTCGACGTCATGGCCGTCGCCGGGGCGCGCGTCGAGCCGTGGCTGCTCGACGACCTGCTCGGCCCACAGGTCGACGCGGTCGAGGAGGGCTTGAACCTCGGCGTGCTTCAGGCGCGACCGGACGGCCTGACCTTCCGACATGAGCTGGCGCGGCAGACGATTCTCGCGACGCTCACCCCACCACGAAGACGCGCGCTGCACCGACAGGTCCTCGACGTCCTCACGCGAGCTTCCGGACGAAGGGTCGATCCGGCGCGTCTCGCGGATCACGCGGAGGCCGCCGGGGACGTCGGCCTCACGCTGACGTACGCCGTGCTGGCCGCCAGGGAGGCCACGAAGGTCAGGGCGCACCGCGAGGCGTGCGCGCAGCTCGCGAGGGCGCTCGTGCACGCCGATCACCTCTCCCCGGTCGAGCAGGCCGAGCTGCTCGGCGCGTACGCGGAGGAATGCTTCATCACCGATCGGGTGTCCGAAGCGATCCGTGCGCGAAGCAAGGCGCTGGGCCTCTGGGAGGCGAGCGGTCACCTCGATCGGGTGGGCGAAACGCACGCGCACCTCGCGAGGCTCCTCGTGGGCATGGGCCGCAACGACGAGGCCGAGCGGGAAAGCCAGACGGCGCTCGCGATGCTCGAGACGTGCCCCGCCGGGTCCGCGCTGGCCTTCGCCTACTGGTGTCAGGCGCACCTGCGGATGCTCAACCGTGACAATCAGGACGCGGTCCGCTGGGGTGAGCAGGCCGTGACGCTCGCCGAGCAGCATCAGGACCGCTCCATCCTGGTGCTCGCGCTCAACACCGTCGGCACCGCGCGTCTGCTGGAGCAGGACGAGCGCGGACGCGCCCTCCTCGAACGCAGCCGCGACGTCGCGAGCGCGGCGGGTCTCGACGATCATGTCGCCCTGGCCTACCGGATGCTCGGTTCGGTGGCGGGTGAGCTGTACCAGTTCGAGCGTGCCGACCGTTCCCTCCAGGAGGGCCTGCGGTACTGCGCGGAGCACGATCTGGACGGCCATGGGTCGTACATGCGGGCGTGGCAGGCGCTGTCTCACCTGTACCAGGGCCGCTGGAAGGAAGCGGCGGACACCTCGCTGTCCGTCCTGGCGCGCTCGGAGACGGCGGCGACAAGTCGGATCATGGCGCTGGTCGCGCTGGGTCGTCTACGGACCCGTCGCGGTGATCCCCAGGCGTGGGACGCGCTCGACGAGGCGCTGGTCATGGCCGACCGGACGGGAACGCTGCAACGGCTCGCGCCAGTGCGGGCCGCTCGGGCGGAAGCGGCGTGGCTGAGCGGCGACCTCGACCGTGTGGAGGCCGAGGCGCGAACCGTGTACGACCTCGCGTGCGCCCATCGACACCCCTGGTTCGCCGGGGAGCTGGCGTACTGGCGCTGGAAGGCCACGGGCGACACCACCGCACCGGCGTTCGCCGCGCGTCCCTTCGCGCTCGAACTGAGCGGCGCGTGGCAGGAAGCGGCGGACGTCTGGGAGGCGCTTCGCTGCCCGTACGAGGCGGCCAGGGCGCGACTGTCGAGCGGCGACGAGGAGGCGCTCCGGCAGGCGCTTCGGACCTTCGAGGGGCTCGGGGCGGGACCTGCCCGCGCGATGAACGTGCGCGCGCTGCGTGACCTGGGTGTCCGGAGCGTCCCGCGAGGACCGAGGGCGGCCACGCGCGCCAACCCGGCGAACCTCACGGCCCGTGAACTTCAGGTCCTGCGGCTCGTTCAGCGTGGCCTGCACGACGCCGAGATCGCGCGTAACCTCGGGCTTTCCGTCAAGACGGCCGGTCATCACGTGTCGTCGCTGCTCGCGAAGCTCGGCGTGCGCAACCGCACGGAAGCCGGACGTGAAGCCGTCCGTCTGGGCCTCGACGGGAATGGGGAGGCGGAACGCGAAAGGTAGGGAGTCCTCCCGATGTCGCGGTGAGCCCGCACGTGGACAATCGAAGACAGCAGGAACGACGAGCCTCACCTGCTGGAGGAGGTAGGAATGCCGCGCTACATGGTCGAACGTACGTTCCCGGACGGTCTCGAGATTCCCATGACCGGTGAAGGGGAAGCCGCCTGTCTCGCCGTGGTGGGCCGCAACGCGGACCTGGGCGTCACGTGGGTGCACTCGTACGTGAGTGACGACAAACGCCGGACGTATTGCGTCTACGACGGGCCGACGCCGGAAGCGATCCGTCAGGCGGCCGAACGCAACGGCCTGCCGGTGGATCGGATCAGCAGGATCTCGGTGCTCGACCCGTACTTCTACCGGTAACAGCAGACCTCACGGGCGACGTCAGGAGGAGCTCAGGCATGCTGGGCTCCTCCTGACGTCGCCCGTGTGAACCGCCGCTCCGGCGCTCGCGATGACGCTCGGGCCCGCCGACCGCGTCCGGACGCTCACGCGTCGGGCGACGTCGAACGTGATCCGTGGACAGGCGGGACATCCGTCGAGTCTGCATGGAACGACCTCGGAAAGGCCTGGGCGGCGTGTCGGAAGCGGACGGGCGTCAGGGTCGCCGTGATGGCCGCCTCGGAGGAAGCGGGCGTCGACGCGCGCCACCCTCCAGGCCGCGTCGACGGACATTACCGTGAGCGAGCCGGATCCGCGTGGCCTCTCGACGGACATGCGCACGTCTCCCGTGCGCGTGGACATCGTGCGTCTCAGGTCACCATCGCGAGGAGAGATAAAGCGACTCTGAGCGTACGGCTGGCCCTCCGAGGGTAGGTTTGGAGGGACGTCCGAATTGGCGGTCAGACTGGTCGCCCGCTCGACAAGGAGCTTTCATGCACGTTCGTCTCATGCCCGCAACTGCTACGTTCCTGCGCCTTGCTCGTGCTCATCGCGCGTGGACGCACGCCGCGATCTTCGGGACGCGTGACGGAGCGAACAGCGAGTGCCTCGGCCGGGCGCGGACGAGCAGCCTCCGCTGACGTGAAGGAGCACCGGTCGTTCTCCAACGCAGGGCCAGGCACGACCCCAGCTTCGACCGTGTCCGGGTGGGACGACGCGGAGATACTGTGCGCGCTCGCGCGGGGTGATGAGGTCGCCCTGCGCGTCCTGCACGAGCGGTATGCGCCCCACCTCTTCGCGCTGGCGCGGCGCGCGCGGCTTCCGGACGCGTCGACGAGGGTCGAGGAGGCGTTCCTGGCCGTCGTGCGGTCCGCGCACTGCCACGCGCGCACGAGCGTCGATGCGCGGACGTGGATCCTCGTGACCGCGGGCCGCGCGATGCTCCGGAGCGTCGGTCGGTAGCGCCCTTCGTGTGGAGCGTTCTCTCGCTCCCGACGTCGAGCGTGGCCGGCCAGGGGTGCATCTGCGTTCAGGCTGGAGGGATCTCGCGTGCGGCCCAGCGGATGCCGGTGGTGGGGGCGGGGGCGCGGACGACACGTGAGCGCTCGTGACCAATAAGTGCCCTTATTGGTAAAGTCGTGACGTGACGCTCGCCCGGTACGCCGAGGACCTCCACCACCGCGCTCGGGAGTGGAGCGCCCTTCACGAGGACGAACGAAGAAGACGCGCCGTGCTCGCCTGCCGTGACAAGGACCATGACGTCCTGTGGTCCCTCGTGGAGTGGCACCTCACCCAGCACGCCCGCGCGGGTCTGCTCGTCAGCCCGCACACGAGAGCCAGCTACCGAACCGGCGTCCGGCAGCTCGTCACGCACGCCGCCGAGAACGCCTGGACTCTCCTCGCGCCTCGCCGGACCGACACGCAGGGCTGGGTCAACCGGCTGCTCGCCGAAGGGAAGAGCGTCGCGACCGTGAGGTCCCGCGTGGCGGCCGGCCGCGTGCTGTACGCCGCGCTGCGCGAGGTCGACGCCACTCAGGGCGCGCCCTTCGAAGGTGTGCGGGTGCCGAGGGACGCGCGGCACCCGCTGGAGAAGAACGCCCCGTACCCACGCCGCAGGATGGAGGAGGTCCTGGAGCGCGCCCGAGACCGCGTCCGCGAAGATCCCGCCCACGCGGACCGGCATCTCCAGACGTGGGTCCTCTTACTCCTGCTCGCGCACACGGGACTGCGCATCGACGAGGCCCTCAAGCTCGGCTGGGCGGATCTGCGGCTGGACGAGGACGACGCGCGTCTGGTCGTGCGTTCGGGCAAGGGCCGCAAATCCAGGGAAGTCCCCGTCTCCCCCAGGCTGGCGGGCGCGCTCGAACGCTACCGGACGTCACGGGCATCGTGGGCACACGGGGCTTTCCTGTTCCCGTACCGGACGTGGCGGGGCGCGGCGTATCACGTGCGGCCCCTGTTCGAGCGGGAGGACGGCTCGAACGACTTTCGTGGCTTTCACGCGATCCGGAAGTTCATGGGTTCGCGGTTGTACGAGTCGGTGGGGGACTTCACGGCAGTGGCGGAGGTGCTGGGGCACGCCAGCGTGGACACCACCAGAGGGTACGTCCGCGTCGGTGTGGAACGTGCGCGAAAGGCCGTCGCGGACTGGTGACCTCGTGTTCCTTCTCTCCAACCTGCTGCTGTTCGGAGCGTCACCCCGGAAGCTCCTCGAAGTTCATGCCAGGACCGACCCCGCCGACGTCGCCACCCGACGGCAACGCTCGATCCAAGCCACGGCCCGCTCGACGTGAGTTCGCTTGCAGGACGGCCGCGGGGCGTATGTTCGCAGTGCACTTCGGCGTCACCGTCACTCCCGTTCGGGCGTGGACCGAGCGGTTCGACGAAGGTGGTCTCGCCGCACCTCGATCCTCCATCGCCAGCGGCCGTCCCGCACGACCTGATTCGACGCGACGTCAACGTCTGCTGTCGTCATACCGTGACCTCCAGGTCGGACGGACGCGGCGGGAGGTGCGGGCGCGGCGTCGCGGGGCGGACCCAGCGGTCGGTGTACGCGTCGAGCGCGGCGGCGTCGAAGGTGGCGCAGGCGAGGCCGACGTACCCGTCGGGCCGCACGAGGTACACCGCGGCGGGCGTGAGTCCGGCGTGGCGTGAGGCGCGCGTCTCGGGGAAGACGTGCAGGGGCACCTCACGGCGGGCGCACCACGCGAGGAGGTCCGGAGCGGGCGGGCCGTAGGTGTGCGCCTGCCACGTGAGCGAGCGCAGCGCGTCGAAGTTGCTGCCTCCCTGGGGCAGGGCCACCCAGGGGAGGCGTTCACCACCGTGCACGCCTCCCGCCGCGCCCTGACTGAGGGAACTGTCGGGGTAGTGCAGTCTCGTCTGGGAGACGGTGAGGAACAGCAGGCGTCGGACGGCCTCGGCGCGGGTGAGCAGGGGCAGCAGGGTCGGGACGGCCGTGAGCCTCAGGAAGCGCGCGGCCGCGCCGTCCCGCACGATGCCGGTGAAGACGCGGTCGGTGGTGTTCACGAGCGCCACCGCGAACGGGCGGCGTTCGGGCTCGTAGGTGTCGAGCACCTCGTCTCCCCCACCGTGGACGGCCTGCGCGAGCTTCCACGCGAGGTTCGCGGCGTCGCCGAGGCCGGTGTTCATGCCCTGCCCGCCGACGGGCGTGTGAACGTGCGCGGCGTCCCCGAGGATGAACGCGCGGTGCACGCGGAAGTGGTCGGCGACGCGGTGATGCACGCGGTACGTGCTGAACCAGTGCACGGTGCTGACCTGCGCGAGGCCGTTGGCTTCGAGTTCGGGTCGGACGTCCTCGAAGGTGGCGTGTTCGCGCACGCCGGGGCCGAGTTGTCCGACGACGCGGTGTCGGTGAGGTTCGGGCATGGGGAAGAACGCGAGGAAGTGGTCGTCGTCGAGGCTGAGGTTCACGTCCCCTTCGCGGACCTTTCCGCGGAGGGTGATGTCGGCGACGTAGAAGCGCTGCGCGTACGTGCCGCCGCTGAGGGGCACGCCGAGGGCGTGCCGGACGGCGCTGCGGGCGCCGTCGCAGCCGGCGGCGTAGGAGGCGCGGACGATCTCGTGCTGGTCGTTTCGCGAGAAGGTGGCGGTGACGCCCGCGTCGTCCTGCGTGAAGGCCGTGACCTCGGTGTTCCAGTCGATGCTCACGCCGAGCGCGGTGAGGTGCTCGACAAGGAGTTCCTCGTTCTGGTCCTGGGTGAGGATGTAGAGGTACGGGTGCGGGGTGAGGTCGTCGCCGACGCCGCGCAGGCGGACGGCGCCTCGGAGGTCGCCACGGACGAAGAGGTTGAGGCGGTCGAAGTGTCGTCCGCGCCGCATGGCGTCCGCGCCGAGGCCGAGCTGGTCGTAGTACTCCAGGGTGCGGGCCTGCACGGCGATGGCGCGCGTCTCCTGCACGGGGCCGGATTTGAGGTCGGCGACGCGGACGCGGACGCCGAGCCTGGTGAGCCACAGGGCGAGGAAGAGCCCGGTGGGTCCGGCGCCGCTGATCAGGACGTCCGTGGTGGTGGTCATGGGGTCGCTCCTTCGGTGACGGTGAGGAGGAAGAGGTCCACGAGCCGCGTGAGGGTCTTCTCGGTGGGCGCTTCGGGGAGGGTGGGGCTGAAGAGGCCGTCGAGGGCGACGTAGCTCATGACGGGACCGACGAACATGCGCGCGCTGAGGGCGGCGTCGGGTGCGTGGATGAGGCCGCCCGCGTGGGCGTCCTGGAGGAGATGGGCGGTGACGAGCAGGAGGCGGGCGGGGAAGGCGTCTCGGAGGGCGCCGCGCAGTTCGGGAACATGGAGGGCTTCGCCGAGGAGGAGGCGCAGCAGGGCGAGCGCGTCGGGGTGCAGGAGGCGGCCGGTGACCGCGTGGGCGAAGTCGAGGAGGCGGGCGCGGAGGTCCTCTCGGGTGGTGGGGGTGGGGTGAAAGCGTGCGTCGAGGCGGAGGTCGTCGAGTTCGTGGGCGATGGTGGCGGAAAGCAGTTCGGCCTTGCCGCGGTAGTAGGCGTAGAGGGTCTGTTTGCTGACGCCGGCGGCGTGGGTGATGGCGTCGGTGCTGGTGCGGGCGTAGCCCTGCTGGAGGAAGAGGGTGCGGGCGGCGCTGAGGATCTGGGCGCGTTTGGCACGGGCTCGGGGGGTGTCATGGGTCATGCTCCTCCTCAAACGGAACCGTACGGTACAGTTTCAGCTTGCGCCTCGACCACCCCGATGTCAAGCGGACCGCGGTGGTGGTCCTTCGAGCGGTGGGGCAAGGCACCGAGATGACCTTCACCCGGCCCCGCCACGAATTCAGCGACGAGCACCTCGAACGGACACGGGCGGGGGACGAGGGCTTCTTCGACGCCATGGACCGCCGGCTCTCCACCGTGCGCTAGGAACCGGGCCCACGTCTGTCACGGCCGCTCGAAGACGACGCACAACCGTTCGCTACCGAGGCCGCTGATCACCGTCCGTTCCTTGCCGTTCGACAGCAGCCGCGCCGTCCAGTCCACCTCGCCACCGTCCACGAGGAACACGTCCTCCTCCCCTGCCCGTCCGTACACCTGGAAGGCCACCCCGCGGTAGTAACCGCGACCGCCCTGCCGCTCCCGGTCGATGTCGAAGACCACGTTCTCGAAGCGCGCCGCGAGCGGCGCGCTCACGAGCGCCCGCAGGGCGTCCCCACGATCGACGGCCGAGAAGTCGCTCAGCCTCACCCGCAGAGGCACGTCCATCCCCACGATGGCGCGCAACACCGTGAGCTGCGCCCTGAGGTGGAGTTCGACCAGCCCGAGTTCCGCGGAACTTCCGCTGCCCGCCCGCGTGGCGCTCACGAGAGCGAGCAGCGCGAAATGCGCGGTCTGCCCGGGACCATCGAAGTTCTGCGGTCGCAGCAGCCGATGATGCGCCGCCAGATGCACTGCCTCGGCGGACCGGGCGTCCGCACGGAGCGCCGCGCGGCGACGGCGGGCCGCCTCGAGCGTGAGGACGTTCGTCGCGTCGGACACCACCTCCGTCCCACGGCTCGTGGTGACCGCCCAGTCCTGCGAGACGCCGGCCACGACGGCGCAGGTGCCCTGCGGTGTCACCGGGGAGAGCGTGACGGGCTCGAACTCCACCGGGAGGTGTTCGAAGGCCAGCACCTCGAAGCGGGCGAGGACCAGTGGAGAGAGACCCGCCGGGCGGCAGAAGCGGTCGCGCTCGAAGTCCGCGAGGACCTCGGCGGGCGTGCGGCGCCGCGCGCGCCGCCGCGCGACCTCCAGGAGGAGCGAGGTGAGCTCGGAAGGTTTGAGCCGCTCGACGAGGTGCCCGGCGAGGTCACGCACTCCGGTCGCCCGTTCCAGCCTTCCGAGCAGGCCGTCCGTCTTGCTGGAGGTCATGGGTGAAGTGTACGAGCCAGGCGGCGCCCGGTGCCTCTTCCGCGCCGGGGATGGACGTCGGGGAGCTGCACGTGCGCCGCGCTAGGCGGGCAGATCAGCGCTCGGGGGCCCCCACGCCTCGCCGCGCGTGAGGCAGGTCCGAGTCGGGCGTGCCCGGGGACCGCGCGTGGTCCCGGGATACCTCCGTCCTGTACTATTCCGAGTAAGTTAGTCTGATTACCAGGAGAAGTCATGCTCAACCGCATCCTGCCCCTCACCCTCGGCCTCACCACCACCGCCCTCGCCGCGCCCATCACCGTCAAGCACGACCTCGGCACCACCACCCTGCCCACCACGCCCAAACGCGTCGTCGTCATCCAGGAGGAGGCCGCCGAGCTCCTCGCCGTCCTCGGTGTCAAACCCGTCGGCTTCGCCAGCACCCGCGTCGGCAGCATCAAGCTCGGCCAGGCCCTCACCGCGCTCACCGCGCCCGCCGCCGCACGTCTCGGCACGCCCGTCTACGTCGGTACGCACGACCAGCCCTCCCAGGAAGCGATCCTCGCCCTCAAACCCGACCTGATCCTCATGAGCGCCGGCGCGGACGGCAGCAACCAGCTCTACCCCGCCCTCAGCAAGCTCGCCCCCACCGTCGCGTTCAGCTTCAACGAAGGCGGCAGTGGCTGGCGCAAAGCCCTCACCGAAACCGCCAGGGCCTTCGACAAGACGGCCCTCGCCAACCGGTACCTCGCCACCTACGACACCCGCGTCGACACGCTCCGCGCGCAACTCGCGCCCACCCTTCGAAGCTCGAAGCGGACGGCATTGCTGTACATGTTTCGCGACACGGACATCATGGCGCTCGGGGAGCGCTTCAGCTTCTCCCGCACCCTCGCCGAACTCGGCCTGACCCTCACCATGCCGACCGGGCTCAACCCCGACAGCGTCTTCCACGTCCTCTCCCCGGAGGTGATTCCCACCCTCAAGGCCGACCGCGTCGTGCTGCTCCGCCTCACGCGGAGCGGCAGGCCCCTGCCTCGCAACGACCTCGACGCGCTCCTCACCCGTACGGGCGCGAAGGTCACGACGTACCTGCTCGACCCGCAGGAGCCGTCGAGCGGTCCCATCACGGACCTCAAACGGATCGAGGCCCTCGCGAAACTGCTGCGTTGACCCGCGCTCCACCGAGACGCCGAAGCAGGTCGATGGAGTCCTGGCCCCCCGTCCGCCTCACCAGGTCACACGCCGAGGAGGCGCACAGAAGCGTCTCGCACCCCGACCACCCGAGAACAGGAGCAGGTCATGACCACGAGCCTCAACAGCACGCCCACGGTCACCTCCCGCGACGGCACCCGCATCGCCTTCGACGTCGCGGGCACAGGACCGGCCGTCATCCTGATCAGCGGCGGGTCCGTGGATCACACCTCCACCGCGCCCGTCGCGGCGCTCCTCGCCGAGCACTTCACGGTCCACAACCTGCACCGCCGAGGACGCGGCGAGAGCGGCGACACCGCCCCCTACGCCGTGCAGCGCGAGATCGAGGACATCGAGGCCGTCATCGACGCCGCGGGCGGATCCGCCTTCGTGTGGGGCTCCTCGTCCGGCGCGGTCCTCGCGCTCGAAGCGGCCCGTGCGCTGCCCGGCAAAGTCGCCAAGCTCGCGCTGTGGGAGCCGCCCTACGTCCTCGACCCCGCGCGCCGCCCGCCGCCCGACACGGCGCGCATCTACCGCGACCTCGTCCAGGCCGGTCGCCGTGGCGACGCCGCCGAGTACTTCATGAAGGAGGTCGTGCGGATGCCCGCCGAATTCGTCGCCGGAGCCCGCACCCAGCCCTGGTGGCCGAAGCAGGAAGCGCTCGCGCACACGCTCGAATACGACGCCATCCTCATGGGCGACTACACTCTGCCCGAGGCGCGCGTCCGCGAGGTGCGCACGCCCACCCTGGTCCTGAGCGGCGAAGCGAGCTTCGAGTTCATCCGGGAGTCGGCGCGCGCGGTCGCCGCGCTCGTCCCGAACGGACGGCACCATTCCCTCGCGGAGCAGACCCACAATGTCGACCCGAAGGTGCTCGCGCCCGCCCTGCACGACTTCTTCGGCGCGCCCCACGCCTGACCGCGCCGCCCTGATCCTTCACCTGCGCGGCGCTCACGGTCTCGACGTGCACACCCTCACCTTCCTCCCGGTCGGCACCCTGCCCGCCTACCGCGCCGACGGCGAACGTGAACGGTACTTCGTGAAGGTCGTCCCGGACACCTCGTCGGGCGCCGCCGCGGCGAGGCGTCTCGCGCGCGAAGCGCCGCCCCTGCGCGTGCCACGCCTCCTGCTCACGTCGTCCGGCGCGTCCCCCTCGACGTTCGAGGGCTGGCGCACGCGCACACCCCTGAGGTCATGGCGGGTGTCCGTGGGGAGGCCCACCCCGAGGTGCCGCGCGACGACTGGGGGGGCGCCGGGCGTGACGTGCGGCTCTCAGCGTGTCCCCGGGAGCGACCGCCCCCGAGCCGCCGCGTTCAGCACGGCGCGTACGGCCTCGACCACCACCTCGGATTCGCTGATGGCCGTGCCGCCAGGATCGAGCGGGTCGAACAGCATCTGCCGGGCGTTCGTCGAGACGCCTCGCAGCTTCCCCTGCTGCGTCCGCAGCACGTTCGCGAGTTCTCGACCGTACGTCACGTTCCCCCCGGTCTCCCCCGCCGCGGAGAACACGTCGAACACCGACGTGACCACCACGACCGGCAACGCACCGAAGGACCGCACAGAGCGGACCTCACGGTCCCCGGCCACGACGTCGAGTCCCGACAACGCCGTGGCCCTGCCCGTCTCGTACGCCCGCACGAACGCGCTGAGCGCGTTCAGGGCCGCGACGGCGTTCGGGTCGCCCGTCCGGACGCGCGACAGAGGACGCCGCCGGAAGAAGTCGGAAACGGCGGCCGCGGTGTCCTCCTGCCATGGGTCCACCAGCACGAGGCCCGCCACGTCGGAGCGGTGACGGCTGGTGAACAGCCGCGCGAGCTGACTCGAGAAGCGGTCCGTGACGAGCACGACCCGGCTCCTGACGCGCACCTTCACGAGCACCCGGTGAAGCTCCTCGGCCCGTTCGGCGGCCGTGGCGACGCGGGGGGCGGGATCGCTCTCGCCCGTCCCGGGCGGATCGTACGCGCAGGTGCGTACGGACTCCGCGAGGTCGGCGCCGACGCTCGCCTGGAAGTGCGTGTCGTCACCGACGGCCGCACCGACGGGCAGGACGGGGCTGCGGATCACCACGACGGTGAGGGGCGTGACGGGACCCTCGCAGGTGAAGTTGACCTTGTACCCGCCGAGGTCCACCATGGCGGGTGCCTGCGCGAGGGACGTCGCCCATGAGAGGGTGACGAGGGTGAGGGCCAGCTTGACGAGGCGCCTGTTCATGAGGTCCTCCCGGTGGCGTTCGGTGCGGTCGAGGTGTCACCGAGCGTGAGATGCGGGAGGGGAACTTCAGTGTGCGCCGCCACGTGGGCGCGCGGGTGAGCGGACCCTCGCGAGCCGACCAGCGGCGCCTGCACCACCGTCATCGAGGAACACGCGGTCATGGACGCGGCAGGCGACGCCCGCGTCGAGTCCGTCCGCCGCGCGCGCCACGCTCGCCGGAACCGATCGAGCGCGGCGTGACCGTGCCGAACGAGATGTCCAGGGAGCTCGCCGCGTTGACTGAAAAAAGCACAAAATGTACAGTCTGCTCATGCAGTCGTCCGGTGAGCCGATCTCCATCTCGAACCTGCGACGTCACCTGCCCGACACCATCCGCGTGACCGAGCAGACCCTCAAGCGTTGGCTGGTGATGCACCACCAGCGTCCCGTCGCACGCCTCGGTCCCGTGGACGCCTCACCGACGACCCGTCCGCCCACGCTCACCCCACCGCAGGTCGTCACGGTCACGCACCTCCGCCAGCACCTCCACAGCGTCCTGCGCGAGGTGGAGGTCGGCGGACGCGACGTCGTCATCACCCATCACGGCAATCGCGTCGCGACCCTCACGCCGGTCACGCCCGTCACGAGCGCTTCCCCCGCCACGCGCGCCCCTCAAGGAGAAGTCATGTCCGTGTCCACCCAACCGATCATCGCGCTCGTGTCCCTCAAAGGCGGGGTGGGAAAGACGACCTCCACGCTGCACCTCGCCGCCGTCGCCGCGCGCGAGGGCCGCCCCGTCACCGTCCTCGACGGGGACAGCGAACGCAGCGCCACGCACTGGGCGAACCTCGCGCTGAAGCTCGGCCCCCTGCCCTTCGAGGTCATCGAGACGGACGAACGCACCCTCATCACGCAGGCGCGCGACATTCGCGACCGCGGACACACCGTCGTGATCGACACGCCGCCCAACGACCGGACCCTGCTGATGAAGGCTGCCGGGATCGCCGATCACGTGCTCGTCCCGGTCGCACCGACCGGCATCGACCTCGACCGTCTGCGCGGCACGCTGCAGCTCCTCGCGGACACCGGCGCGATCGGCGGTCGGGAACTCGACGTGGCGATCCTGCTGGTGCGCTTCGCGGCCCGCAAGAGCCTCGCGCGTGAAGCGCAGGACCTGCTGCGCGACTTCCCCATCCTCGACGCGAAGGTCCGGTCGCTCAAGGCGTACGAGGAGGCGTTCGGCAGCGCGCCGCTCTTCCTGGAGGAGTACGAAGTGGTGTGGAAGGAGCTGGTCGCGTGAGCCGCAGTCAACGTGCGGGCAAGCTGGGCGCGGCGCTGTACGGCGCGCCCGTCGTGACGGACAACCCGGCCGACACGCAGACGCCGCGGCTCGTGCGGACGGATTTGATCGACGTGATGGACGGCTTCAACCCACGCCGCTTCCTCACGGACGACGCCCTCAGCGCGGCCGCGCTTGGCGATCTCGCCGACAGCATCCGCGCTCAGGGCATCCTGCAGCCGCTCGTGGTGCGGCGCGCGGGCGCCCGGTACCAGCTCATCGCCGGAGAGCGGCGTCTGCGCGCCTCGGCGCTGGCGGGCCTCAGGGACGTTCCGGTCGTCGTGGTCGACGCGGACGACCTCAAGGCGCTCGAAATCGCGATCGTGGAGAACGCGCAGCGGCAGGATCTGGACGTCGTCACCGAGACCTTCGCGGGCTTCGACTTCCTGTCGCGTCACCTCGGCATGAGCGTCGAGGACGTCGTGACGTACCTCAACGCGGTCCGCAAGGGACGCCGTGAGGACGAGCGGGACGTCGAGGGTCTGCTGCGCCGCCTGTACGGCACGGGCATCAGCGTCTGGTCGCAGCGGCGCGCGTCGATCCTGCGAATGACACCCGAGGAGCGCAGCGCCGTCATCCGCAAGCTCACCGACGTCGCCGTCTGCGCGGAACTCACCGGCGTGAAGGACGCGTCGTACCGTGCGGCGCTCCTGCAGCGGGCCATCACCCAGCAGCTGTCCGCCCCGCAGGTCCGGCTGCTCGTCCGTGAGCGCGAGGTGGCCGCGACGGGACTTCCGGCGCGCGTGGCGGACTTCAAGAAGCACCTGCCGAAACTCGCCCGCCTCGACGGCGCGCGGGCACGCAAGGCGGAGAAGCTGCTGGAGCAGCTCGAGCAGCTCCTGCAGGAGTGACTGCACGCCGAGTGCACACGCGGAGACGACACGCGAGCGAGGTGGGATAACCGTTATCCCACCTCGCTCGCGTGTCGAAGAATCAGCCTGAGGACGCCCCTCGACGTCACGGGCGACGACGCCACGTCGCGTGGGTCCACGACACCCGGGCAGGCCAGGGCGTTCCCGGCCGAGCTTCCTCTGGACGGTTCAGGCGTGCGTCCCGGCGCCCGCCCGACCGGGGAGTGGCCACAGGCGCACCCGCGTCCGGGGAATATGCGAAGCTACGGGCACCGCGGCCAGCGGCTGTCGTCCTGCCGACCGCGCTTCCTCAGACCATGACCCAGACCGATCAACGTCCGCCCCGCGACCTCTCGTCCCGTTTCGAGGAGGCGCTGCTGCTCGCCGCCGAGTGGCACCGCCCGCAGTTCCGCAAGGGCAGCGGCACCCCGTACCTCGCGCACCTCATGGGCGTCGCGAGTCTCGCGCTGGAGTTCGGCGCCTCCGAGGACGAGGCCATCGCCGCCCTGCTCCACGACGCGCTGGAGGACGGCCCCGCCAACACGGGACTGACGCCGTACGCCATCCGCGCTCAACTTCGTGAACGTTTCGGTGAGGAGGTGCTCGCCATCGTGGAGGCGTGCACGGACGACAGCCCGAACCCCGGCGAGGCCAAGCGGCCCTGGCGCGAACGTAAGGAGGCGTACGTGCGCGCACTCGCGTCCAAGTCCGGGGGAGCGCGGCTCGTCGCGGCGTCCGACAAGCTGTACAACGCGCGCGCGATCCTCACGGACTTCCACGCGCTCGGAGACTCCGTCTTCGAGCGCTTCTCGGCCTCGAAGGGGGAGACGCTGTGGTACTACCGCGCGGTCACGGCGGCCCTCCAGCCGCGGGATGGAGAACGTGAGGAGTACGTCCAACTGGTGTCCGAACTCGAACGCACCGTGGACCGCCTCGTCGAGCTGGCGTCCCCGACGACGTTGCGGTGAGGTTGCGCGCCCTTGGTCGGGCGGCCCCGACGGTGGTGCTCCTGACCGCGCGCAGGGAGGTGCTGACGTCCCGACTTCTCGGGCGTGGTCAGATGTCCGGACGCGCCGACGATCACCTGGAGACGATCCTGCGGCGCTTCGAGACCTACGAGACGCAGACGGCGCCGCTCGTGGATCACGACAGGCGGCAGGACAGCCTGCGCGAGCTCGACGGCGAGGGAACCCCGGACGCCGTCGCGGCTGGGCTTCACGCGCTGCTGTCCTGATCGGAAGGAAGGTACGGGCGCGGCGCCGTTCCCCTTGTTTCCCGCGCGTTCTTCCCACCTCGGCGGACGGCACGGCGCCCGGGTACCCTCGCCGGTGATGCGGGCGTCACGGCGCTCGTCAGGGGAGAGGGTGAGGGTCGAGCCGGGCAGGCGCTCGTCACGACCGCCGGGAACACGCCGGCGGAGCGGGTCGGCGTGCCGGCTCCGCGGTTCACGCGCGCGGATGACCCCGTAGGGGCGGGACCGGGGATCGCCGCCGCGTTCAGGTGTCCGCCCCCTCCGCCTCGGCCCGCACGAGGCGCCACAGCGTCTCGACGTGCTCGCGCTCGGTCGGCAGTGCCCCGATGGACACCCGCACCATCCAGTTGCCGTCCAGCACGGCAGGCGTGAGATACGCGCGGCCGGAACGGTTGACCCGCTCACACCACGCCAGCGTGTGCCGGTCGAGCGCCTCACCCGTGAGCCCCTCGGGCTCATGGCGGACGCACACCGTCTGGAGCGGCACGGGCGCCAGCCGCCGCCAGCCGGGGGTGGCGTCCACCTGCTCGGCGAGCCAGCGAGCGTTAGCCAGATCACGCCGCAACCGCGAGCGCAGCCCCTCCACGCCCTGCTCGCGGATCAGGAACCACAGCTTCAGCGCCCGGAAGCGCCGACCCAGCGGAATCCCCCAGTCACGCAGGTTGCGCACCTCGCCGTCCGCGCTCGACTGCAGGTAGCTGGGATTGGTGGACATCACCCGCACGAGATGCTGCGCGTCGCGCACGAAGTACACCGAGTTGTCGAACACCGCCCCGAGCCACTTGTGCGGGTTGAGCACCAGCGAGTCCGCCGACTCCACGCCGTCCCACAGCGCGCGGCACTCGGGCAGCAGCATCGCGCTGCCCGCCATCGCCGCGTCCACGTGCACCCACGCGCCGTGCTCGCGCGCGACACGCGCGACCTCGCCGACGGGGTCGACGGCGGTCGTGGCGGTCGTGCCGGTCGTCGCGACGACCACCGCGGGCCGCCGCCCACGCGCGGTATCCTCGCGCATCGCCTCGGCCAGCAGGTCCGGGCGCAGGGCGTGCGTGTCGTCCGTGCCGATCGCCCGCACGAAGTCGCGTCCGAAGCCCGCGAGCAGCGCGGCCTTCTCCACCGAGGAATGCGCGTGCACCGACGTGTACACCACCAGCGGCGCTTCACCGGCCTGCAGACCGCCCCGAACCGCGCCGTACTGGGTGACGCGCTCGCGGGCGCACAGCAACGCCACGAGGGTCGCGGTGCTCGCCGTGTCGTGAATGACGCCCTGCCACGCGTCCGAGAGGCCCACCATCTGCCGCAGCCAGTCCGTCACGACCTCCTCGAGCTCCGTGAGTGCCGGACTCGACTGCCAGCTCAGGCCCAGCACGCCCAGCCCGGAGCTCAGGAAGTCCCCCAGCACCGACGCGGGCTCGGCGTTCGCCGGAAAGTACCCGAAGAACGAAGGGTGCTGCCAGTGCGACAGGCCCGGCAGCAGCACGCGCTCGACGTCCGCGAGGATCGCCTCGAAACCCTCGGGTCCCTCAGGCGGGTGGACGGGAAGCCGGGCGCGGACGTCTCCCGGCGTGACGGGCGACATGACCGGCAGGGTGGCGACGCGCTCACGGTAGTCGGCGATCCAATCCACGAGCTCGTGACCGGCGCGTCGGAAGTCTTCGGGGGTCATGCCCGTATTAGAACGCGGATGACGGAGGATCGCGAGAGTCGACCGCGGGTGGTCTCCGACGCGGCACGGTCGACGCACTCCAGGCGGGTGTCCCTTCACGATGTGTTCACGCTCGCGGCCCCCGGTCCGTTCGTCGATTACGCTCGAAGCACGAGGTGGCGGCGCTACGTGTGGGCGTCACAACGGGCCTCGCGGCCTCCCGGGCCAACCTGACACCCGCGCCCCCGAAAGAATTCGGGGGCGCCTTCCATTCGGAACGGCCCGACGAGCGCCACCACGATCAGCCCCGCTCTTCCCGCGAGCAGCCCCAGCACGAGGCGGTGAGGCGCAGGTGACCTCACGGCGCTCCTCCGTCGTGGCGTTCCTCAGGTCGGGGCCGCTCACGGTCGTGGGTCATGCGTTTTTCCCGGTCTCCAGGTGAAGCCCTCGCGGACGTGGGTCGTCCGAGGTGAAGGTCGGGTGCGGCGCGTACACTGAAACGGTGAACTCGAAGTCCCTCACGCGCCGCGCGCCCCTGGCGCTGGCGCTCCTGACGCTCGCGCTGAACGCCTGCGGCGCGCCGCAGGCGTCGGTCACGACGCCCCCCGTCGTTCCCGCGCCCGTCGACCCCACCCCCGTCGAGCCCGCGCCGAGCGACCCCACGCCCATCACGCCCACGCCGGTGACGCCGACCTTCACGCAGTTCGGCACGGCCTCGTACGACGAATGCGTCGGCCTCGCCCGGGACGCGCAGGGCGACACCTGGTGCGCCGGCATCACCGGCGGCGCCTTCGGCGGCTTCCAGAACGCCGGCGGGACCGACGCGTTCGTCATGAAGGTCACGCCCGACGGGCGGCGCACCGTCACGCAGTTCGGCACGAGCGGCAACGACCGCGCGCTGAGCGTCGTCGTGGACGCGAGCGGCAACGCCTGGATCACCGGGAGCACCGACGGGACCCTCCCGGGGCAGACGAACGCGGGCGGACGCGACGCGTTCCTCGCGAAGCTCGACCCGCAGGGTCACCTGACCTTCCGGCAGTTCGGCTCCTCCGCCTACGACCAGCCGCGCTCGATCGCGCTCGACACGCAGGGAGACGTGTACCTCGCGGGCGTCACGCAGGGCGCGCTGCCCGGCCAGACGAGCGCCGGCGGGCCTGACGCGTTCCTCGCGAAGCTGGGCGCGGGCGGCGACCTGACGTTCTGGCAGTTCGGCACGCCGTACGCCGACTCCGCGGCGGGCGTGGCCGTCACTCATTCCGGCAGCGTCGTCGCGGCGGGCACCACCGTCGGGACGCTGCCCGGCAACGTCTCGCGCGGCAGCTCGGACGGCTTCGTCGCGACGCTCGCGGGTGACGGGACGCTCGCGCTGCGCCAGTTCGGCACGGACGGGCAGGAAGACGTCATCGGCGTCGCCGCGCGCGCCGACGGCGCGGTCGTCGTGACCGGCGCCGAGTACGGCGCGTGGCCGGGCTTCACCAATGCGGGCGCGTCCGACGCGTTCCTCGCGGTGGTCGACCCGCAGGGCGGCGTCACCGGCTACCAGTTCGGCTCCGCGGGCCGCGACGTGGGGTACGCCGTGACCGTCGACGCTCATGGGAACGCTTTCGCGACGGGGTACACCGAGGGCAGCCTGCCGGGCGGCGCGAGCCTCGGCGGGCAGGACGCGTTCCTCGCGAAGCTCGGTCCGGACGGGACCCTCGCGGTCAGGCACGTCGGCACGAGCGGCGACGACGACGCCTCCGCCGTCCTCGCCGACGACCAGGGAGGCGTGCTCGTCGCGGGTGAGACGGACGGCGTCTTCGAGGGCGCAGTGAACGCCGGGGATTACGACGCGTTCGTCACTCGCCTGCCCGCCGCGCCCTGATCGGCGTCGTGGACGCCACGGGCGACTGGACCGACTCCGGCGAGCGGCGGTACCCTGGACGTTGACGGAGGCCCTCTTGACGACGACCTTGCGGCTGGAACTGGAAGCTGACGTGAGCGACGCGGACCGGGCGCTCGCCGAGGCGTACTGGGCGCTGAACGACGAACACTTCGTCTTCAAGGTCGCGGAGCTCGCCCGGCGCTTCGACGTGTCCCCCACGGCCCTGCCCGCATGCGTGAAGGCCGTGGCGAGCGTCGTCGCGGTGAACGTCACGTGCGCCGTGTGTGGCTCGCATCCACGCTACCGTCTGCGCAGCGAGTTCAACCGCGCGCTGATGTGGCCCGCGGAGCGGCAGCTGTGCGTGCCCTGCCTGGAGGCCGGACGTCGCCGACGTGCCGAGCGGGACGCGCGCGAGCGTGAGTGGCGCCTCGAGGATCAACGCGTCTGGGAGGACGCGCGCCGCGCGCGGCTCCGCG